>NZ_JABEPH010000253.1:0-8889 GCF_013004495.1 Rhizobium sp. SEMIA 4085 | reverse complement strand
AAGCAAAGGCGTTCATCATGCTTTCGAGGTTGGTTTTGATGAATACGCGTCCGCACATGTCAGGGCTCACTCGAAATTCTCAAGAGCTCTATTTAACGCGCCATTTTGCCTTTGAGCAACGTCTGACGCTGTTCATCTAGAAGCCTCTCGCTCGTATGCCGGTGCAAGGGGCGCAATGCAATGCGACTATTGCCACGGCGCCTCCGGCTCAGGGCATGACCGTGGTGACACGGTTGCGCGATAGAACAGGTGCACGCAATGAGTAGATGCTGATCCGAATTCGGTTCTCGTCAGTAACGTGCCTGCCCAGGAGATCAAGGGCACGATACGATCTCGTCAAAAGGCACACGCGGATGCCAACGAAGCATACGCTACTGAGCACCGAGACCGAAAGATTAAGGGTACACGAGTGCTGTGCCTGAATGTCTCATCGGTCTGGAAGGCCAAGTTTCGAACGGAGCTCGTCGATCCGTTTCGAGGCTTCTGCTTTCGTCAGTTTCATCGAGAAAAGCTCCGGGGCGTTCGCCTGCTCGGACAGCGTCTTCAGGTAGGATTGCTGGGCTCCTGTCATAGGCTCGTCGCCGCTGACCCAGTCTTCAGGATCCTTTTCCAGGTTCGAATTGGTCGTATCTGCCGTCTTAGTCATTGCCTGACCTCCTCGGTTGCGTTGATGAAACGACCCAAGGGTCCGTAGGTTCCGCGTTAGGATCGGTATCCGGGGACCCGTTCGGTTGAGCGCGCAGGCAAGTTGACAGGCAGGTTTTGGCAATGCGTCCCATAAAGCTGCGAATGCACTCGCCGGCGACCGGCGATTGAACGCTATCCGGCTCGTGCAATTTTTATTTGATCCAAGCAGTCGTTGCAATGCCGGCCGGCGTCCCCATATAAAGGCAATGGTAGCATGTTGGAACGGGCGCCATCTTTTCGGATCGGTCTTTCGAAGCCCCGACAGGAGGACGGTAAATGTCGTCCCCTAAACTCTCCAGTCATCTGACGACCGCCACTATGAGCACGATGGATCGTGTCCTCGCGAAAGCCGGCGTTTATGAACTTCGCCCGATCGAGGACCGCCCGGTCATTCTGAGCGCGACGAAGTTTCTCATCGGGCATGTGCTGAACACACATATCGGTGAGGCCGGGTTGCTGTTTGCGCTTCTCAACCGCAGCGAGCAAGCCTTTGCGCCGGTCATACGTGGTCTGAAGCCTTCGATGAATGGGCGCCGTGGGAGGCCAAGCGCAATTCCTGCCGCGCCATCCCCGGCTGATCGTTCTGATCAAGTATCAACACAATCAAATCCTGATGGAAAGAAGCGGTAATGCCCCTCAGCTTCCCAAATAGAAGTCGCAGTTTCGATGAAAATCGGAAGGGGGTCCGCTTCTTGGGCTACGATGGAATGTTCGAAGTCCGATTTCTGATCGAAGCGACCGCCCTGCGGTCCACGGACCAACCTAGTCGGTCCGAGATTGAGTGCCTCGATGCGTTCGACGCAGAGCGACCATCGATTCTGGAGGCCGCATCCAAAGCCTATAACCGTAGCCGCAGAAACAATTACACACTGACGGCACAGGACATCCGTCGATAGCCCGTCAGATCTATAGGCGGTCAGTGTCCCGCAAGGACGGGTGTGGTCGAGAACCTTAGATAAGCCCTGGAGACAAGGAATGTCAGTCGATAGAAAAGATCTGGGTGTGGGAGCCCGCGCCGCAACAGCACTTCCCGAAGCGGCTGATATCGAATCGGCCGTTTACGACGCGTTGGCATGTGCCGCCGATATCGATCCGACCTATATTTTCGTATCGGCTCACGGAGCCGAGATCACTCTTTCCGGCTGGGTCTCCGGCCGCGCCGAGATTTCCAAGGCCGCGGAGGTTGCTCAGCAAACCAGGGGCGTGCAAAAAGTCCGCAATGAATTATCGCAAACGTTGTGACCGCCGTCTGCACCATGACGGCCAGACCTTTTCGAAAATCCCAAATCAGTTATGGTGCCGGAGTTAGTCGCCGAGCATCGTCGTCGGTTTCACGGAAACATCATATTCCTGCTGCCAAGGGACGCGCCGAAGAGCGACGGTGATCATGAAGATTGCAATCATATTTGACTGCGAATTTCTTTGCCTCGAAGGCTCGCAACACAGATTTTGGTGCGCGGCCCACGATCCCGATCCCGTTATCGCGCAGATCGGGGCCGTCAAGCTCGGGCTAGAAGGTGATTTTCCTCTCTTGGACACATACAAAGCCTACGTCCGGCCCATCGACAGGTTTGGTGACAGATATGCAATCGCCCCGTTCTTTACCAAGCTGACCGGCATTACTGAAGGGCGCATCGACGCTGAAGGCGTGACTTTGCAAGAAGCTCTTGCAGACGTCGACAGCTTCTCGGAGGGTGCTCGGTTTTGGTCATGGGGTAAGGACGAATTGAATATGGTCGCGATCAGTTGCTATGTCGTAGGTGTTCGGCCTCCTATTCCGGCCTATCGTTTCGACAATGCCGTCAAACTCCTGATTGCGGCGGGAATGCCGGTCGAGGATCTGGCGAAAACACCGAGCAACAAGCTTGCCGACTACTATGGCGTCGAACATCCCTCATTGCAGGGGCATGACGCTCTCGATGACGCGCTGTCGATATCGTACACCCTGCAATACCTGATGCAGACTGGAAGATTGCGGCCCGAGGTCTTCGATCGCATGCGATAGCAGCAAATATCACAAGCTTCGCGCTGCTGAAAAATCAGGAAATTTCTGGCGCAAGGGTCGGAGTCTCATCTGCGACGCTGCAGAATAGAGACATTTGAGAACCGGGGGCTTTCAGCGATAGCCGCCGATTGTGTCCCCTCGAGTTTCAGGCTCCAGTTTGATCCATCGAAAATCAAATGTCCGTTGACCTCGCTTCAAAGTGGTCGGGTCGGCACGGGAGCGTTTCACGCACGAAATTCAGTGCAAGCCGTCGCGAAGCTCCTTGCGGCCGATACCGACGCGACAGGCAACGGGAAAGACGCAAACGTCACGGCGGGTATCGCCGAGCCCGGCCTCTGAGGAATTGATCGCTACGCTTTCAAAGCCCCATGGCTTTTGCAACGATCCAAGTTGGAACTCCTGCCGTCACCGCTGATGCCAGCACTATCGAGACGACCTTTATAGCGTAAGCCCGACGCTCGCGGGCGTCATCCCACTCATATCCCATCGACCAACTCCCCAACCTGTTCTCAAATAGAACCATCGAGGTCAGGGATGAGTCGAGTCACGATTCCTCAACGTCGTTAACACTGTGAGCATGTGCTCCGATGAAGCTGGCCAGTCCGGTTCCCACATCACGATCGCCCCGCGGCGAGAGCCACCCGCAATCGGGGCTCGATGTGCGATCCACCTGCCGCGGAAAACGGCTGAGCAGTTACGTGGCTCGAGGGTTCAGGCGACGCTTTTGGACAGCAGCCGGCCCCGCAGGGGCTTGAAAACGAGACAGGCCGCATCCGCCGATGCGACCCGCCCAACTCGCGACGACCAAATACAACTGCCGCGTTAGTTTTTCTTAACATGAGTCCCCGCCAAATCGAATTACCTCTTTTGGGTAATTCTCCCCCACATTTTTGTAGCTTCACAAATACCCGTCTTGGCCCTCTGGCGCTTTCGCACGCTCTCTTGCAAAACCATTGCTGCACGAGGGCACGCCACGGTGGATGATGGAACGCTTGCGGCATCGGCATTGGCAACTGTCAGGGCGTCCCTTTGCGGACGCTTATCGTGAAGGTTGCAAGAAGCGTCCCGCGGACGGAATTCGCCCGAAATCCGATCGCAAGCGATGCATCGGCCCCATCCAGGCGGGGGAGCGCAATATTTGTGGAAGCACGCCCAACGATCACCCACTCAATCTTTAGGGCCCGAAGCCGTCTCCGTATGCCCAAAAAAATGCCCGCCACGGCGGGCTAATGTGACGAAGAGGGACGTTAGCGACCACGTCCGGCAAATGAACGCATGACAAAAAACGATAGTTCCTGCGCTAGCCGATTGTGGGTCATGGAGGACGGCGCATGGCCACGTATCAGGGGCGCGAACTACTACCCGGCCGGAAATCCATTACGCAACGTCGGGCGTTCAAATGTTCCCGTTCGAAACGCTGAAAGGCAACACCATTTCGGCCAGCGGGCTGCCTATCTTAACACAAAATGCCCGCAATGGCTCGGCGGCGCTCAGTCCCGCGCCTAACACGCCAAGAACATGCCTTTGATTTAATGCATCTTATTGCCGCGACATGCGTTGTGAATGGGACGGCAGCCAGGAGGATGAAATGACATGATCAAGCGCAAGCTCACCGATGCCAGGTCCGAGGAACGCTACGCCCGGGGCAACGAGAAGGAACGGTTTGAGGGGAGCAACGTCGGCGGCTTGGCTTTCGCCGATTGCCGTCACAAGGCGAAAGACGAGCCAATGGTCGGGGAATGTGACCGTCCAACGGCCACACCGAGCTCTGATTAGCCGTGAAAATCGCGACCTTCAACGTCAACGGTATAAACGGCCGGCTCGATGTTCTCCTGCGCTGGCTGAAGGAAACCTCGCCGGATATTGCATGTCTGCAGGAGCTGAAAACACCTGACGAAAAGTTCCCGCGCCGCGCGCTTGAGAAGGCGGGATACGGCGCCATCTGGCACGGCCAGAAGAGCTGGAACGGTGTCGCCATCCTGGCCAAAGGAAAGCAGCCTGTAAAAACCAGGCGTGGTCTGCCCGGCGATCCTGACGACACGCATAGCCGATATATTGAAGCGGTCATCGACGGCATCATCATCGGGTGCATCTATCTTCCCAACGGCAATCCGGCGCCGGGCCCGAAATTCGACTATAAGCTCCGTTGGTTCGAGCGCCTTAAAAGCTACGCTGCCGAGCTTCTCGAACTTGATGTTCCAAGCGCGCTGATAGGTGATTTCAACGTCATGCCGACCGATATCGACGTCTACGCCCCTGAGCGATGGCGCGACGACGCTTTGTTCCGGCCCGAGGTGAGGGCGGCCTACGCTGATCTTGTTTCGCAGGGCTGGACCGATGCGATCCGGCATCTCTATCCTGATCAACGCATCTACACATTCTGGAAATATTTTCGCAACGCGTTCGCTCGCGACGCCGGCCTTCGGATCGATCACTTTTTGCTAAACGCATCGTTGGCCGACGATCTGGTCGCTGCGGGCGTCGACAAGTCTGTCCGATCGCTACCGCACGCGAGTGATCACGCACCAGTTTGGATAGAAATCCGCGATTGACAAGAAACTGCGATCGTCACGCCGGTGGGCGGCGCTGGTCTCGCTGAATTTGGACTGATGATGCGATTCAGGGGCCGTCAAACGAGGTCCTGATAGTTGTTCGTGTCGAACCGCATCTTTGGCTGCCTTGCGGCTTTTTCCGCTTGACGAACGGACGGTGCGCGCATCGCCTATGTGTGATTTGAGGTCGAAGGACGACCTTCGGGCGGGAGCGCGGTTGGTAGAGCTTAAAGCATCTCGAACGAGGATTGACGCAGAAAATCGCCAATCGCTTCGGCAGACATCGGGGCGCCCAAGAAGGTTCCTTGCAGTCTGTCGCATTTTTTTCTGCCAAGCCAAGCGGCTTGACCGGCTGTTTCGACGCCTTCGGCCGTAACCCGCATCCCCAATCCATGCGCAAGGCCGATGATGAAGCGCACGATCGTCTGGCTCCTCGGGTTCGTCTCGACATCGTTGATGAAGTGCTTGTCGATCTTGATCGTGTCGAACGGGAAGTTCTGCAAGTAGCTCAGGGACGAATAGCGAGTGCCAAAGTCGTCGAGCGCGATCCGGGTGCCCAAGACCTCCAGGGTGTGGAGCGTGTCGAGATTATTGGTCGTGCGCTCAAGCAAGACGGTTTCGGTTATTTCGAGTTCCAGTCTATCGGCCTCGAGTCCGACCTGGTCCAGGATTTCCGCTACGCGATCGGTGAAACCACCGATTAGAAATTCCGCCGGAGAAAGATTGACCGATACAATAAAATGCGAGGGCCATGTTGACGCCTGGCGGCAGGCGTTTTCCAGCACCCACGCTCCAATATCGCCCATCAGGCCGTCGGCTTCGGCCATGGGAATGAAAAGACTGGGTGGAACAACGCCAGCATAAGGGTGACGCCAGCGCAGCAGGGCCTCGAATCCTATGATCCCGTCCGCAATCTCGACGAGCGGTTGATACTCAATAAAGAACTGTTGTTCCTGGAGGGCAACACGTAAGCTGCGCCTCAGCAGCTCACGCTGTTCCAGCATAATCATCATCGAGCGGTTAAACGTTCTCGCCCGGCCGCGTCCGTCATTCTTGGCTGCGTAGAGCGCAATGTCGGCGGCCTTCATCAATTGTTCGCCGTCGTTGCCGTCTATCGGGGCAATGGCAATTCCTACGCTCGCGCCTACAAACACACTGATCCCGTCGATGGTAAACGGATCTTTGAACGCCCGGACCAAGGATTCGGCCAGACGCTCTGCTTCAGCGGGCTGGTCGTCACAGGATTGAATGACGGCAAATTCATCGCCTGCGAGCCTGTAGGCGGTCTCACCGTCGCGGAGAACGGATTGGATCCGTTCCGCCGTCATCTTGAGCACGATATCGCCGGCGCCATGGCCAAGGGTGTCGTTGACCGGCTTGAAGTCATCGAGATCGATCTGCATCAATGCAAGCTTGTACCCGGCAAGCATCGGGAGATTCGCCTGAAGGTCGCTGCTGAACTGGCGACGGTTGGCCAGTCCCGTCAATGCGTCATGCCTGGCCTGATGAAGAAGCAAAGCTCGATCTGCATCTCCATGCGGCACCTTCGAACGAGCCGCCTCGTCTCGCGTCTCGATGACGCCGAGTCCCCGTTCGGTGCTGAAAAGGAGAAGATTGCGCCCCTCATTGGACGCGCCAGGTTCAATCGCAATATTGCACGGGATGCCGCCGGCAAGCACGGCCTCGACAAGCGATTTGCGGTCGGGGTCGAGCAGCTCTGGATATACCTGCCAAAGAGTCGCGTCGGCCGCGGCCACGATTCTATAGGCCTGCGCAACCTTTGCAGAGCATTTTAACAGTCGTAGGCTATTCCCATAATAAGAAACAAGTTCAGCAGCTTGACCGTTCATAGACGCAGCCACATTAGAAACTTTCATCCCCACCTCAGACTGTTGAGACATTGCTGAAGGTCATTTTTTCAATCAGGTTTCGCTTTGGTTAGCAAGATAACAACTAGGGAGCGTCAAATGAAAAGAAAGTGTCCAGAATCGGCCTTCCTGCCGCATATCGAAAAGTGCGGTATGACGCAGCTTCTGCCACCAAAGCAGCTTCGCGATCAACGCCGTCGGGAGACGCAAACAAAGTTCATATAGAAACCACGAGAGTGGCCTCGTGCTTTTTATCGACCGATCGGCGAGATTTCGGCCGGCTCAGAGAATTTTAGCGCTACTTCAATTAATCGACATCGTTTTCATGCGATTTGGCTCATTCTACGCCTCCTCTCTAAGAGAGCGCATCGGACAGCTTCGATTGCTGATCCCTCGCGCTGTTTTCGGCGCCAATCCCCACAAGATCGCTGATGCACATCGAGACCGGCGCGGTACGATCCTTAATCGCCTGACCCTCAGCCGAAAGGTGAAGAAGCACCTGGCGCTCCTCCTGCCGATTGCGTGTGCGAGTGACAAGACCCGCCGTCGCTTCAGCAAGGGCGTCAAGGTACTGGAGTCCAGAAACAAGGCCTCTCCCAGAGCGAATCCAAGACCAGATATTGAGGGTAGGTAAGACCGAGATCGGCAAGCAGGGCGATAGAGCTGGTTGAAGGTCGTGGCCCGCCCGAATGGATGGGAAAACATGGCATTTTCCGATATCAGGGAGGTCGGGTTCAGTATCGGCTGCGTTGGCGATAATGCGTTCCAAAATATTTTGTGTGCGATCTGCTTGCGCGCTATTGACTGCAAAATCCCTTTCGTTTATTTAGATTGTGCACAAATAAATCGTACGCAACAGACATTGCGGAATGCTGCTTTGCCAATTTCAGCGCCGACGTGTTCGCCCCAAAAACTGATCGTCATCTAAAAAAGGCTGAGTCACTCCGAGAAACCACCAACGATAGAAAGGAAATAACATGTCCAAGTTTGCTGCCGCCGTCGCCCTTGCTGGTGCTCTTCTCGCAGGTAGTGCTGCCGCTCAGTCGGCCAAGCCCACCGTCGTCCTCGTGCATGGCGCATTTGCCGACTCTTCGAGCTGGAACGGCGTCATCCAAATTCTCGAAAAGGACGGCTATCCGGTCGTCGCCGCGGCCAACCCTCTGCGCAGTGTTTCGAGTGATGCAGCATATGTCTCAAACGTCGTGAGCAGTATCGAGGGGGCCGTCGTCCTCGTCGGCCACTCCTATGGCGGGCAAGTGATCTCGAACGCGGCAAGGGGTCATGACAACGTCAAGTCGCTCGTCTATGTCGCAGCCTTCGCACCGGAAGCTGGAGAAGCGGCAGCGGACCTGGCCGGCAAATTTCCAGGTGGCACACTTGGCGAAGCGCTCGCGGCCCCGGTCAAGTTGGCCGATGGCGGCATAGACCTTTACATCGACAAGGCAAAGTTCCACCAGCAGTTTGCTCACGACGTACCGTCGGAACAAGCCGCTCTTATGGCGGCGGGACAGCGCCCGATCGCCGAGGCGGCACTGACCGAGAAATCCGGCGAGCCGGCCTGGAAAACCTTGCCTTCATGGTTCATCTATGGCGACGGCGACAAGAATATCCCGGCAAAGGCGCTAGGCTTCATGGCGGAGCGGGCAGGCTCCAAGCACACTGTCGTGGTCGAAGGCGCTTCCCATGTCGTGATGACCTCGAAGCCGCAAGTCGTCGCCGACTTGATCGAAGAAGCCGCGCAATAACGGCCTCTGCCATTTCGCAATCGAAAGAGACC
>NZ_JABEPH010000252.1:0-8914 GCF_013004495.1 Rhizobium sp. SEMIA 4085 | reverse complement strand
TCCATGCGCAGTATATCAGTTTCACGACGGAACTGTGACAGTCAATCGGACGACGCCGAATTACCCAATTCATTCAACACTTCGGCAGCGAGAGACCGGGTGATTTTCGTGCCCCGCGCAAGGGCCAGCCGGTCGAGCCTTTCGACGATCGTCTGGGCCGCGTTTAGCGACCGCTCCATCCGGTTCACGATATAAAGGACGAGTTTGTCATCTATATTAAGCTGCCGGTCGGAGAAGAGCTTGACGATAACCTGCGACAGCAGTTCCTCGTCCGGCTCGCCGATTTCGACGACGGTCGCAGCCTTGAGCCTCGAGCGCAGGTCGGGAAGCTCAACCGGCCACGACATCGGCCACAGGCGGCTCGTCATCAACAGGCTGTTGCCGTTTTCGCGCACGCTGTTGATGACGTGAAAAAGTTCGGTGTCATCGAAGCCGAGGCGGTCGACATCCTCGAAAAGGACAGGCCCGTTTGCCGCAGTAACGGCGGTATCCGATCCTCGCTTCGGATGGATGCCGACGGCACCGCTATGCTCTTTCCAGATGCTTGCAAGATGCGACTTTCCGGAACCGACAGGCCCGGCCAGAATGACGACCGGCGACGGCCATTGCGGCCACGCGTCGATGATGGTCACCGCAGCGCTCAGCCGGTCGGAGACCAGCAGGTCGTCTCGGCCGCTTGCCGCATCATGGGAAAAGACCCGCGGGAGCGGTTCCCCCGCCTTGCGCTTCACGTCGTTCATTTGGAATCGGCTTTTGTCTTCCGGGCGTCGGCAGGTTGCGAACGGCCCGCATAAAGATCGCTCTGAAGGTAGCGCGAGAGTGCAAAGCGGACAAGGACGCCGACGGCGGCAGCCGCCGGCACGGCAACGAGCAGGCCGACGAAGCCGAAGAGCGCGCCGAACGCAAAGAGCGCGAACATCAGCCAGACCGGGTGAAGTCCGACGCTGTGGCCGACGAGTTTTGGCTGCAGGATATTGCCTTCCAGGAACTGGCCGCTGAAGAACACAACGAGCACGGCGCCGACCCAGAGATAATCCGGCCAGAACTGAACGAGCGCCACGCCGACCGCAAGGACCAGCCCGACCAGCGAGCCGACATAGGGGATGAAGCTTATCATGCCGGCAAAGAGTCCGATGAGCAGGCCGAAGTTCAAGCCGACGAGCGACAGACCGACGGCGTAGTAGATTCCGAGGATCAGGCAGAGAGAGCCCTGCCCGCGAATGAAGCCGGCGATCGCCTGATCGATCTCATGAGCGATCTGGCGAACGTCGCGGACATAATCGCGCGGAATCCACTGATCGACCTTGGAAATCATGCGGTCCCAGTCGAGCAGGATGTAAAAAGCAACGACCGGCGTCACCACCAGCAGCGAGATGACGTCGACGATGGCCTTGCCGGAATTCCAGATCTGGCCAAAGAGGCCGGTCAGGAAGCCCATGCCTTCCGACAATATGCCGGAGAAATTGTCCTTGATCGTGCCGAGCTGGTTCCTGATCCAACCCGGAAGCACGGAATCCTGTACATTGGCGATGAAGGCCTGCAGCTGGCTGATATATCCGGGGAGCCGCTGGGCGAAATCGTTGAACTGATTGATCAGGACCGGAATGAGGATCATCAGCGCCAGCGCGAAGATGATGACGAAGGCGACCAGGATGCCGATTGTTGCCATCAGGCGGCTGAGCCCCAGACGCTGCAAACGGTCGGCCACGGGATCAAGGAAATAGGCGATCGCCATGCCGGCGACAAAGGGCAGCAGGATGGAGCTGAAGATATAGAGAAAGACGATGAAGAAGACGAGCACGCCCAGCCAGAAGAAGACCTGCCGTTTGAGACTTGCTCCACTGACCTGATGTGGCATCGCTTTCCCCGTTCGTCCGCCCGTGACGCAGTCTTTTCGCGCCGCTACTCGAAGCACATAGGATGCGGGCCCGAAGATGGTCAACCCTGCGGCGGAAAATCCAACCCTCCCCTATGGAAAGAGCGGGAAATTGGGGCTTTTCTCCATCGCCGCCTTGCATAAAGCGCACTCTCATGCAATTGCGACCCGCATGTGACGCGGTCCATTATACCGCCCGAACCAGCCATCGGAGATCAGCATGAGCCAGTCTGGACGAAACGGCCTGACCTATAGCGACGCAGGCGTCGATATTGATGCCGGAAATCTTCTGGTTGAGAAGATCAAGCCTGCCGTGCGCTCCACGAGGCGGCCTGGCGCCGATGGCGAAATAGGAGGCTTCGGCGGCCTGTTCGATCTCAAGGCCGCCGGCTTCACCGATCCGGTTCTCGTCGCCGCCAATGACGGCGTCGGCACCAAGCTGAAGATCGCCATCGACGCGGATTACCACGAAACGGTCGGCATCGACCTCGTTGCCATGTGCGTCAACGACCTCGTCGTGCAAGGTGCTGAGCCGCTCTTCTTCCTCGACTATTTCGCGACCGGCAAGCTCGATCCGGAACAGGGTGCGGCGATCGTTGGCGGTATTGCTGCCGGGTGCCGCGAGGCGGGCTGTGCATTGATCGGTGGCGAGACGGCGGAAATGCCGGGCATGTATTCTTCCGGCGATTACGATCTGGCAGGCTTTGCCGTTGGCGCCGCCGAGCGCGGCCGGCTTCTGCCTGCAGGCGATATTGCCGAGGGCGATATCATCCTCGGCCTCGCCTCCTCCGGCGTTCACTCGAACGGCTTTTCGCTGGTGCGCAAGATCGTTGAGCTTTCGGGTCTCGGCTGGGAGGCGCCGGCGCCTTTCGCCGAAGGCACGGCTCTCGGCGAAGCGCTGCTGACGCCGACCCGCATTTATGTGAAGCCGCTTCTGAAGGCGATCCGCGAAACCGGCGCCGTCAAGGCGCTCGCGCACATCACCGGCGGCGGCTTCCCCGAAAATATCCCGCGCGTGCTGCCGAAGCATCTTGCCGCCGAGATCGATCTTGCCGCGGTCAAGGTTCCGCCGGTCTTCTCCTGGCTTGCCAAGACGGGCGGCGTCGAGGCGAAGGAAATGCTGCGCACCTTCAACTGCGGAGTCGGCATGATCGCCGTCGTCTCGGCTGAAAATGCCGCTGCGGTGACCGTCGTCCTGGAATCGGAAGGCGAGAAGATCATCACGCTCGGCCGGATGATCGGCCGCGCAGAAGGTGCGCCGGGAACGGTTTATAAGGGCACGCTCGCTCTATGACCATGCCGCGCAAACGCGTCGTTGTCTTCATTTCCGGCGGCGGCTCCAACATGATGGCGCTCGTCGCGGCGGCGAAAGCTCCGGACTTTCCCGCTGAAATCGTCGGCGTGATTTCCGACAAGGCGGATGCGGGCGGCCTTGCGAAAGCCGCCGCGGAAGGCATTTCCTCGTTCGCTTTCGTTCGCAAGGATTATGCCAGTAAGGAAGCCCACGAGGCGACGATCTTTGAAGCGCTCGACCGGCTCTCGCCGGATATTCTCTGCCTTGCGGGCTATATGCGGCTTCTGAGCGCGAACTTCATCCAACGGTACGAGGGCCGGATGATCAACATCCACCCTTCCCTTCTGCCGCTCTTCCCGGGCCTCCACACGCATCAGCGCGCCATCGACGCCGGCATGCGGATAGCAGGGTGCACGGTGCATTT
Source organism: Rhizobium sp. SEMIA 4085 (assembly GCF_013004495.1). Lineage (NCBI taxonomy): Bacteria > Pseudomonadati > Pseudomonadota > Alphaproteobacteria > Hyphomicrobiales > Rhizobiaceae > Rhizobium > Rhizobium sp. SEMIA 4085. The sequence continues at coordinate 5,320 of NZ_JABEPH010000252.1, read as the reverse complement.
CGTGACCGAAGGCATGGATGAAGGACCGGTGATCGGACAGGCCGCCGTACCGGTTCTGTCCGGCGATACCGCCGAGACGCTCGCCGCGCGCGTCCTCACGGTCGAGCATCAGCTCTATCCGCAAGCGCTGCGGCTCTTTGCCGAAGGCAAGGTGCGGATGGAAGGCGGCAGGGCGGTGGGCGCAGAGATATCCGCCCGCCCCAATGCCAATCACATCATTTCCCTGATCGCCTGATCCTTCAGGCAACGAGCGCCCGAAGCTGATGCAAGGTGCCGTCGCTGTAAACGAAGCGTCCGCCGCAGAAGGTGGCGCGGATGCGGTGCACATCGCCCGGCTCGACGACGACCAGATCGGCGCGCTGACCGACGGCGATCTCGCCGCGGTCCGTCAGACCTGCGGAACGGGCGGCATTCCTGGTCGCCATGGCGACCGCGGCCGGCATTGCGGTGTAATCGGCGATCTTGAAGATGCCGGGCACGAAAGCCGCCGGGTGATAATCGGCAGCAATCACCGTCAGGAGCCCGGCCTTGGCGGCATCGAGCGCACTCAGATTGCCCGACATTGACTGGCCGCGAAGCGCATTGGGCGCTCCCATAAGCGTCCAGAGCCCGCGGCGGCGGGCCTCCACGGCAGCTGGTAGCGTGACCGGAAACTCGCTGATCGTCACACCGAGGTCATGCATCTCGGCGACCTTTTCAGCACTATCGTCATCGTGGGAAGCAAGCGACAGCTTCCACTTGAGCGAGAGGGCGACGATCTCTTTCAGCTTTGCCTCGATCTCCGGATTGTTGCGCATCGCAATGCGCTTGGCGACCATTTCCGCTGCCATTTCCTCGGAGATCGCCCGGCGCTCGGCGATGCTCAATATGTAGCTCTGGATGTTGTTGTACTGCCCCTGCCCCGGCGTATGGTCGGTCAGCGACACCATATCGATATGACCGGCTTCTAGCAGCTTTTCGAGCGCGGGCGCGGCACCCAGATTGGTGATCTCATAGCGCGCATGGACGCGATGGTCGATCAGCAGATCGTGCTTGAGCCGGTTGATCCCCTCGATGATCGCACCCGTTGTTTCGAGTGAGCGGACATAGCCGTAGACGCTCTCGGTCGCAAAGGAAATCGCCGCAAAAGCCGTCGTCACGCCGGCGGCCGCGAGTTTCTTGTCGAGTTCATGGATGCCGAAATCAATCGGCATCATGGCGTTCGGGCGCGGGGCGATCTCGCGCTCGACCATGTCGCCATGCAGAGCAACAAAACCCGGCATCAGCAACCGGCCGCCACCGTCGATGGCGGCATTGCCGACCGGCTCCGGCCGTATCTCGGCAATCGCCCCATCCTCGATCCGGATTGCGCCCCGGCTCACCACCTCTTCGCGAAGGACGAGCGTGAAATTGCTGAGCCACATAGGCACTCTCCTGTCGGCATTCCATGATTTGATAAACTGCAGCGCTTAGGCGGGATTCGTGACAACGGTATGAACTTGGATACTGCTGCGACCATCAACCCGAAGCACGCAAATGTCGATTAGATCAAGCTATCCCTGTTCATCGCCGCCCATTGCAGAAGGATGATGGTCTTCATGTCGCGGATATCACCGCTTTCGATCATGGCGATTGCCGTGTCGAGCGGCACGTCCAGCACTTCGATATCCTCATGCTCTTCGTCCAGGCCACCACCGTTCGAGACGCGGTCGGACGTATCGATCGGCGCGGCGAAGAAATGCACGACTTCGCTGTTCGAACCCGGCGAGCTGTAGGCCCTGAAGAGGAACCGGACGTCGCGGACGCGGAAGCCCGTCTCTTCCATCGCTTCGCGACGGATCGCTGCTTCCGGCTCCTCGCCGTCCAGAAGGCCGGCCGGCGTTTCGATCATGAAGGCGGGCTCGCCCCGAAGATCGGGCGGCAGGCGGAACTGTTTGACGAGCACGACCGAGCCGCGTTTCGGATCGTAGAGCAGGATCGTCGCGGCCGGCGAGCGGTGATAGACCTCGCGATGGAGGCGATGGGTAAGGCCGTTCGAATCCGTGTAATCGAGCTTATAAACACTCAGCCGCGTCCAGCCTTCCGCGAGCGTCGTTTCCTCGACGACCTCCGCCCTTGCCTTCGCGAACTTCGTCATACGTCATCCTTGCGCAGCCAGACCTTGTTGTCGTGGACCGCCGCACCGCCATAGGGCGCGACGGGGTCTGCGCCGGTGAGCACATTGATGCCCTCGCCGTCGACATGCGCCTTGTTTGGCCACACGCCTTCGGCGATCAGAACGCCCGGCTTGACCTAGGTCGTAACGTGGGCGTGCAGGCGCACCTCGCCGCGCCGGTTTCCGATCTGGACGAGATCGCCGTGGGCAATGCCGTTTATCTCGGCATCCTGCGGATTGATCATCAGTTCGGGACGCCCCTCCTTCTGCCGCGAGGTCTTTGTTTCGGAAAAGCTGGAATTCAGGAAGTTGCGCGCGGGCGAGGTTGCCAGCCGGAAGGGATGTTCGGCATCGGCCATTTCGATGACATCCACCTGATCGGGAAAAGCCGGCAGCTCGGGATGCGGGCCGAGCAGGCCGACGGATTCCGGTGGACGGTTAGGCGCCGGCTGGTTCGCCCAATCCGGCCGAAAGCGGAACTTGCCGTCCGTATGCGCGAAACCGTTGAGGAAATGTGCATCTTCGAAGTCAGGCTGGCGGTCGAACCATTTATGCTCGAGGAAGTGGTCGTAGTCCGGCAGGCCGCTTGTTTCGAGAATGCGGTCAACCATTTCCCGGGCGCTAAAGCCGAAGCCTGGCTGATCCGCAACGCCGAGGCGCTTTGCGAGCTCCTCGATAACGAAAAGGTTGGTCCGCACCGTCGGCGGCGGTTCGACGAGTTCCGGGCCGAGCAGGATATGGTTCTGGCCGCCGGCGCGGTAGATGTCGTCATGCTCGACGAACATCGTGGCGGGAATGACGATATCGGCCAATTCCGCCGTCTCGGTCATGAACTGCTCATGGACGGCCACGAAGAGATCGCTCCGCGCAAAGCCGCCCTTCACCAGGCGTTGCTCAGGCGCGATGTTCACCGGATTGGTATTTTGAATAAGCATGGCGGTGACTGGTCCGCGATGGCGGAGTGATGCGGCATCACCCGTCAGCACGCGGCCGATCTGCGACTGGTCGAGCATGCGGATATCCGGATCCTTCATCGATTTGCCGGTCAGCTCCGCGTTGTTCATGCGGAAGATGTCACTGTTCGAATGAAAGGCGCCGCCGCCCTCATACTGCCAGGAGCCGAGCACGGTGGCAATCGAGGCTGCGGCATGCATGGCGACCGCGCCGTTGCGCTGGCGGGTGAAACCGTAGCCGAGGCGGAAATAGGTTTTCTTCGTCGTACCGACGAGCTTTGCGAAGGCTTCGATCTCATCCACCGACAGACCGGTGATCGCGGCCGCCCATTCCGGCGTCTTCGTCTTGAGATGCGCTTCAAGACCTGCCGGATCGTCGGCATATTTTGCCATATAGGCCCGGTCGGCGTAGCCGTCACGGAAGGCGATGTGCATGACGGCGCAGGCGAGCGCCGCATCGGTGCCAGGCCTGACGATCAGCGCCATGTCGGCCTGCTTCATCGTCGGATTGTCGTAGATATCGACGACGACGATCTTCGCGCGGCGTTCCTTGCGCGACTTAATTGCATGCGTCATCACATTGACCTGCGTCGCGACCGCGTTCGTACCCCAGATGACGACGCAATCGGTGCGGCCCATCTCGCGCGGATCGGGACCGCGGAGCGTGCCCGTTGCCATCGTGAAGCCGGTCCAGGCCGGGTTGGTACAGATCGACGAGAAGAAGCCGGAATAGCGTTTGGCGTGGCGCAGGCGCTCGATGCTGTCGCGCTGCACCAAGCCCATGGTGCCGGCATAGTAGTAAGGCCAGACCGCCTCGCAGCCATCCTTCCCTTCGGCCTTCATGAAGGCTTCGGCGATCTCGTCCAGAGCCTCCTCCCAAGAAATCTGCTGCCAGCGCCCCTCGCCTTTCGCGCCGATGCGGCGCACAGGGTGCATCAGCCGGTCCGGATGGTAGAGGCGTTCGGCATAGCGCGCGACCTTGGCGCAGATGACGCCGGACGTATAGGTGTGATCGTTGGCACCGCGCACACGGCCGATGCGGCCGTCCTGCGCAATCTCCACTTCCAGCGCGCAGGTGGAGGGACAGTCGTGGGGACACGCGGTGTGCCCGACCTTCTTGCCGGGATCGGCGGATTTGGCGTGAATGGGGGTCGCAATGTTCATGGCTTTTCTATATTCCAAGCCGTCATCCGCCAAAAGCCGGAAATGACGGCTATGACATGAATTCATAACAGGCATCAGCGAAAATGAACTACCGCCACATCTATCACGCGGGCAATTTTGCCGATGTGCTGAAGCACGCCGTTCTGGCGCGTCTCATCCGCTATCTGCAAAAAAAGGACGCCGCTTTCCGAGTCCTCGACACGCATGCCGGCGTCGGGCTTTACGACCTCTCCTCGGAAGAGGCGCAAAAGACCGGCGAGTGGCAGGACGGAATCGGCAGGATCATGGAGGCCGAGCTTGCGCCGCAGGTGGCCGGACTGCTCGAGCCCTATCTCTCCGCGGTCCGGGAACTCAACCCGGATGGCGGCGTGCGCTTTTATCCCGGTTCGCCGAAGCTTTCGCGCATGCTCTTTCGCCCACAGGACAGGCTTTCGGCGATGGAACTGCATCCGGAGGACTATATCCGCCTTCACCGGCTGTTCGAAGGCGATCACCATGCCCGCATCACCGAGCTCGACGGCTGGCTGGCGCTCGGCGCGCATCTGCCGCCGAAGGAAAAACGCGGCATCGTGCTTGTCGATCCGCCGTTCGAGGAGGACGGCGAATACGATCGTCTGGTTGACGGCCTGGCGAGGGCCCACCGGCGGTTTCCGGGCGGCACCTATTGCCTTTGGTATCCGCTGAAGAGAGGCGCTCCCATCAAGGAATTTCACGAGGCGCTGCAGGTGACCCAGATTCCGAAGATGCTGTGCGCTGAACTCAGCGTGCGCAGCGACCGCGGCGTTACCGGGTTGACAGGCTCCGGTCTCATCATCGTCAACCCGCCCTTCACGCTGAAGGACGAGTTGCACGCGCTGCTGCCGGCGCTCAAGGATCATCTCGCCCAAGATCGATTCGCCTCACAGCGCGCCTTCTGGCTGCGCGCCGAAGCGAAGACCGTAAACGCCGATTGACCGCTTGCTGCACGTGCGAAATTTGTCCGCGCCGAAACCGCTTTCGAGGTGAAACATGAAGCTGCTCTGCTCCCCGACATCGGCCTATTCCATCAAGGTGCGGATGGCTGCGCATT
>NZ_JABEPH010000251.1:0-8980 GCF_013004495.1 Rhizobium sp. SEMIA 4085 | reverse complement strand
AGTGGGCGGGAGTCAAGGTGTATCTCATGCTTGGCTGTTCCGTGGCGGTCGGGCCGGTGTGGGCTGCATGGGGGCAGATAGTGTAGGGGCCTCGCGCGGATATTGATGCGCTGGTGATGCCGTGGATGGCCGAGCGGCGGTACAAATCGACCGTGGCCGGCAAGATGCATGCCTGCGGGCATGACGGCCATACCGCCATGCTGCTCGGCGCCGCACGTCATCTGGCGGCGGTCAAGGGCTTTTCGGGCACCGTGCATTTCATCTTCCAGCCGGCGGAGGAAGGGCGAGGCGGCGCGAAGCGGATGGTGGAGGAGGGGCTCTTCGAACTCTTTCCCTGCGATGCCGTCTACGGTCTGCACAATATGCCGGGACTTGCCGTCGACGAGATTGCAGTGGTCGAAGGGCCGCAGCTTGCCTCTTCCGATAGCTGGCGCATAACCTTTCGCGGGACGGGCACGCATGGCGCAAAACCGCATCTCGGGCGCGACCCAATCACCGCCGCAGGCACCTTCCTTGCCTCGCTGCAGACGATTGTCGGCCGCGTCGTCGATCCGCTGCAGCCCGCCGTCGTTAGCGCCTGTTCGCTGCAGGCGGGCGACCCGAAGGCACTCAACGTCATCCCGGACACGGTCGAGATCGGCGGGACGGCGCGGGCCTATTGCGCCAACGTGCGCGATCAGCTCGAAGCGGAGATCGGCCGCCTGGCGCAGGGGACGGCGGCGATGTACGGCATTGCAGTGGATTATCAATTCGAGCGGCGCATTCCGCCGGTCGTCAACGATGCCGATGCGACGCAACAGGCCCTGGTTGCTGCACGGGCGGTGTTGGGGGAGAAGGTGCGCACCAGTTTTCCGCCTTCGACGGCCGGCGATGACTTTGCCTTCTTCGCACAGAATGCCCCGGGCTGCTACGTGTGGCTCGGCAATGGCCCCGCCGTCGACGGTGCCCTGCACCATAATACCGCCTATGACTTCAACGATGCGGCGATCGGCTATGGCGTGGCGTATTGGGTGAAGCTGGTGGAGCAGGCGTTGGCGTCCCCGGCATAAGAGCTCGCGGCCTCCTGCTTAATCTGCCTGCCGGAGCCCTTCCTTTCCGAGGAAAGAAGGGGTTCGCGGCAATGCCCCAACCCTTCCTCTTCTTGTCAGCGGCAGAACTTCACCGGAAGGTCGGATGGGGAGCGGCAAGCTCCCGCGTCCGCTACAAAATCTCCAGAACCGGGCTTTCCAGCACCTTTCCCGTCAACACATCCGCAATCCCTCGGTCCGTCTGATGCGGGCCGGTGTTGCAGGCGAGTGTCGCGCCGAAGCAGGCCTTGAAGACAAGGTAGGGCGGTTGCCAGTCGACGATCTTTTCCATTGCCTTGCGAATATTGCGGAAGGCCGAGGCGGTGTCCTTCAGCGACATTTCGGTGACGAGGCCGGAAAGCGGCAGCGGCAGCATCGCTTCGATCTGACCATCCCTGGCAACGGCCATGCCGCCGCCTGCCGCGATGACGGCGTTCGCAGCGAGCGCCATGTCGCGCGCATTGCCGCCGAAGGCGGTGAGGTTATGGCTGTCATGGGATACCGTGGTGCAGAAAGCGCCGCGCCATTTTCCCCAGCCCTTCAGGAAGCCGGTGCGCGGACGGCCATCCGCCCTGCCGTGACGATGGGCGACGGCGATCATGGCGCAGTCCGGCGGTGGAACGACGAAACCGTCCTTAACCTTTGCATCGGCTTTGCCCCATTGCGTGAAGCGCGGCCGGTCGATCGTGGCGATGCGGACGCGATTGCCCTTCGACGGCACTTTGAAATCGTCTTCGGTTAGCGGCGAAAGCTTAACGGAATTGGTAAGCGGCGCGGAGTCGAGCGAATGGACCGGCGACATAAGCTTGCCGTTCTGCGCCGTCACGCGGCCATTGGTGATGACCGTGCGGGCTTTGAAGTCCTGCAGGTCTTCGAAGAGGACGATATCTGCGCGTCGTCCGGCGGCAATCAAGCCGAGGTCGTTGCGTTTCAGGCGTTCGGCGGCGTTGAACGTCGCAGCGCGGAGTGCCCATTCCGGCTTCATGCCGTAGCGGACCAGACGGCGGATGACGTCGTCGAGGGCACCATCCCTTTCGAGTTCATCCGGAAAGACGTCGTCTGTGCAAAGCGTCACAGTTGGCGGCATATGACCGATGCCATTCAGCGTCTGGACGAATTCCTCAAGGAGGTGATCATGCGAGCCGCGGAGTTCAATCGTCATTCCGGCGCTAAGCTTGGAGAGAAGGTCGGCGCCGGAGGTCAGCTCGTGATCGGAGGTGATGCCGGCCGCCATGAAGGCGTTGAGATCGGCGCCTTCCAGCCCGCGGGCGTGGCCGCAGACGAGCTTGCCCGAGGCGAGCCCCGCTTGAACGATGGCGTTCATGCGCGGATCGCCGTCGATGACGCCGCGCATGTTCATGACTTCGGCAACGCCGCCGAGTGCCGGCAAGCGCAGCATTCCGGCAATGACCGAAGCGTCAAAGTCGGCGCCTGCCATTTCCAGGCCGGGTGCCGAAGGAACGCAAGACGGGGCCAGCAGGATCATGTGCAAAGGCAGAGCGCGGGAAGCCTCGATCGCCCAGCGCACGCCGTCAAGGCCATGCACATTGGCGAATTCGTGCGGATCCCAGAGGATCGTCGTTACGCCGCGCGGCAGGACGGCCGCGGTATATTCGGCAGGCGTCACCATCGAGCTTTCGATATGCATGTGCGTATCGATCAGGCCGGGCGTGACGAACGTGCCGCCGGCATCGATGCGTTCGCTGGCGTCGGTGCGGGTGCCCGGCGCGTGCACGCTGGCGATCAGCGGGCCGACGAGGCCGATATCCGCATCGCGGAAGCGGCCGGTGACCACGTCGAGCAGTTTGCCGCTGGTGATCAGCGCGTCGAACGGAGCAGCGCCCCTTGCGGCGGCAACGGCGCGGGTGCGCAGCGACGGATCAGTGATGTCTGCGGGTTCCCTCCCAAGTTCTGCGTTCATTTGCGGGCCTCGTTGACCAGGGTTGCGAGGATGATGGTGCGCGCCGTCTCGGCGTCGATATCGGCGCCGAACTGGGCGTTAAACGCGGCATGCGTGTCGCGCGTCTCGACCACCGTGCGGCCGCGGGTCAACCGGCCCCCCAGTTCGACATCGATACGGGCGGGATGGAACTTGACAACATCCGGCGCCACGAAGGCCACGGCGGCGCACGGATCGTAGATCGCCATGGCGGGGCGGCCGCGGCTGGTGCCGATGCGGATGTAACCGGCAAACATGTCGGCCAGGAGGTCGGCCCTCGTGCCGCCTGCGCTGCGCACGGGTTCCGCGTCTTCCGGTCTGGCGAGCACTTTGCGGCAGAGGTCGAGATCGACCATGCGCAGTGGCATCCCATGGGCGATGACGATCGCCAGCGCTTCGGGATCGGCAAAGGCGTTGAATTCCGCCGAGGCCGTATGATTGCCGGCAGTGACGCCGCCGCCCATCCAGGTGAGTTCGGTGATGCGGGCGGAAAGATCCGGACGCGCGAGCGCCACGGCCGCGATATTCGTCAGCGGGCCAAGCGCCAGGATACGGCGCGGACCGTCAGCCTCGAGCCAGCGGCAAAGAGCAGTGAAGGCGTCGCTCATTGCAAGCGCCGCTGCTGGCAGGCCCCTTCCGATCGTCGGGATGCCGGTATCGCCGAGGATCGCCTGGGCGGTCTCGTACTTGCCCAGGACTGGTTGGGCGCGGCCGGTGTGGATGGGGAATGCCCAGCCGAAGGTTTGCATGGCACCAGCGGCGTTTGCCTGCACCTGGGTGAGCGGCGTGTTGCCGAAGACGAGTGAGACGCCGTCGATCTCGAGCTCGGACTGATCAACCACCAAAATGGCGGCGATGTCGTCAAAGCCCATATCGGTATCAATCCAAACGCCCATGATGTCACCCGAAGCGCGTGAGAGTTGCAGCCGCCGCAAGCGGTAGGTCGAAGGAAAGTGACGCGCCGATTTCGTGCGGCGGCAGGCTTGCATCCACCTCGGCCTTGACCCGCCCGAGCGGCGTATCAAGCAGATATTCGCGCGTGTTGCCGGCAAAGGAGGTGCCGCGCACGGCGCCCTGGAAAGGACCGGAACCAAGCGCGACCGAGCTCGGCCGCCAGGCCAGCCCTGCCGCCTGCGGAGCGGGAAGGGAAAGTTCAATGGCGCCGTTCGGCGTGACAAGCCTGCCGTTCTGCAGCTTGAAGACATTCTCGAAGCCGACGAAATCGGCAACGAAGGCGGAGACCGGCTTGTTGTAGATTTCTTCCGGCGTGCCGATCTGCTCTATGCCGCCGTTCAGCATGACCACGATACGGTCGGCAAGGGCCAGGGCCTCCGCCTGGTCGTGGGTGACGAAGATCATAGTAACGCCGGTTTCCTTTTGCACGCGCTGCAGTTCTGCCCGCATTTCGAGGCGCAGGCGCGCGTCGAGGTTGGAGAGCGGCTCGTCAAGCAGGAGCACCTTCGGCTCCATGACCATGGGACGGGCAAGCGCCACTCGCTGCTGCTGGCCGCCGGAGAGTTCTGCGGGTTTGCGTGAAGCGAAACTGGAGAGGCCGACTGACTTGATGCCGGCGTTGACGCGGCTATCGAGGGTCTGTCCGTTGATACCCTTGAGGCGAAGGCCGAAGGCGACGTTCTCATAGACCGTCAGGTGCGGGAAGAGCGCGTAGGACTGGAAGACGAGGCCGACGGCGCGCTTGTTGGCCGAAACCCGCGTGATGTCGGCGCCATCGAGATTGATGCGGCCGGAGGCGGGCGCGAGCAGACCTGCAATGGAGCGCATCGTCGTCGTCTTGCCGCAGCCTGAAGGGCCGAGCAAGGCGACGAGTTCGCCCTTGGCGATCGACAGGTCGAGATCCTTCACGGCGACCGTATCGCCGTAGGCCAGCGTCAGCTTATCGAGTTGAAGATAGACATCAGACATAACGAGACAGTCCCAGGAAGCGTTCGGCGAGGAAGACGATGCCGATGGAAAGGAAGGCGAGCAGCGAGGAGAGCGCGGCGATCGACGGGTCGTAAGTGGTTTCCATGTAGCCCAGCATATCGATTGGCAGCGTGCGCACACCAGGGCCGGACAAAAAAAGCGAGACCGGCACCTGGTTGAAGCTGGTGACGAAGCCGAGGATGAAGGCGGCAAGAATGCCGCCGCGGATATTCGGCATCACGACACGGAAGAAGGCGCCGAGGCGCGACGAGCCGAGCAGCACGGCGGCTTCCTCGATGTCTGAACGCAAATTGTCGAGGCTTGCGGAGACGACGCGCACGGCATAGGGCAGCACGAGCGCCGTGTGGGCGAAGAAGAGCGCCAGCGTGATGTTGAAGCCGAAGGGCACGACGAGGTAACGCAATAATGCGAGGCCGACGATGATGCCCGGGACGATGATCGGCAGCGAGACGACGGTTCGGACCGTTTCACCGAAGGGCAGCCGATAGCGCGACAGAGCGTAGGCGGCCGGAATGCCGAGCACGAGGGCGGCGAGCGTTCCGAAGACTGCAAGCAACATCGACATCGAAAAGCTGTCGCGGAAGCTCTCTATGGTGAAGACCTTGATCACCCAGCGAAGCGAGAGGCCTTGCGGCGGAAAGGCGAGCGTATCGCCGGCCGAAAGCGATGCGGCGATGATGATGAGAAACGGCCCGATCAGGAACGCCAGCACGAGGAAAAGCACGATCGGTGAGAACAGACGGGCGGTCATCGCTTGTTCCTTGCAGTTGCCAGGCGCTTCAGCAGAATATTCGCGGCGAAGCTCATAACGATCAGCATGAAGGCGATGACGCTTGCGGAAACGAAGTTGTTGGCGACGGAGACCTGCTGGTAGAGCAGCGTTTCGAGCATCAGCACCTTGGAACCGCCAAGCACGGCGGGCGTGATATAGGCCGTCAGCGAGCCGGTAAAGACGAGCGTGCCGCCGACGACGAGGCCCTCGCGGGTGAGCGGCAGGATGACCTTCCAGAAAACCTGGAACCAGTTGGCGCCGAGCACGCGCGCCGCCGGGATCGCATCCTTCGGCATATTTTCGAGCGCGCTGATCAATGAAAGGATCATCAGGGGCAAGAAGAGCTGCAGCAGGCCGATGAACACGGCCGTTTCAGTAAAGAGAAGGCGTAGCGGTCCGTCGCTGAGGCCCATGCCGGTCAGCGCCTGGTTGACGATGCCGGTGCGGCCGAGGATGACGATCCAGGCATAGGTACGGGCAACGGGCGAGATCATCAGCGGCAGGGTAACCAGGCCGATCATCCGGCCCTTGCCCTTGGGCGGCAGGTTGACGATGGCGAAAGCTGCGGCATAGCCGATGATCGCCGAAACGGCCGTCACCTCAAGACCAAGCTTGAAGGTGCGGATGAAGACGGTGCGGTTCAGCGTCCCGGAGAAGAAGTCGCCATAGGCGGAAAGCGTCCAGGCGCCTTCCAGGCGAAAGCCTTCCGAAAGCAGGATGGCAACGGGGAGCAGAAAAACCACGGCTGCAAAGACCGCTGCGGGCAGGGCAAGCGCCAAGGCTTCCGCTCGGTTCTGAAACATGATGCGCCTTTCGGTATGGCGGCGGAATGGGCGGTCCCGGCAAGCCGGAACCGGGTAATGGGCGCCTTACTGGCCGACCTTGTCGTTCCATTCCGAAAGCCATGCGTCGCGATTGTCGAGCGCTGCTGCGGACGGAATGAGCTTGAGGCTCTTGGCTGTGTCCTCGCCGTAAGTGAGGTTGTTGGCGGCGGCCTCGGAAACCTTCACGTCCTTGTTTGCGGGACTATCGATCAGCTTTTCGGCGAGTTTCGTCTGGATGTCGGTCGAGAGCCAGAAATCCATGAACTGCAGCGCCAGATCCTGATTCTTCGAGCCTTTGGTCACGACCATGACATTCATACCGCCGGTCTGGCCTTCCTTCGGTGTCGCCCAGGTGACCGGAAGGTCGAGCTTGGTGAAGCCAGCCCAGGAGAAACGGCCGATCGGCGCGGCCCAGATTTCCTCTTGCTGCATGAGCTGTATCAGCTGCGAGGACTTCTCGTAGAAGGTGACGATGTCATCCTTCTTTTCGCCGACGGCTTCGATCGGTCCCTTGAGGTCGGGCGTATCCTTGCCGAGTGCGAGGCCGAGCATGTAGAGCGCCGGCGGTCCCTGGTTGGTGGTCACGTTCGGAAAGGCGACGTGGCCGACATACTCCGGCTTCAGGAGATCGGCCCAGGACTCGATCTTCATCTTGTCCGAGCGGTAGGCGATAGACGTGGCATAGAACGTGTATCCGACGCTCATGCCGTCGCCGTTCGGGTCCTTGGCGAGATCGTAGAGCTTGCCGAAGTTGGTAAGCTTGGACGGATCGATCTTTTCCACCAGCCCCTTGCGGGAGGCCGACAGCGCATCCGCCATCGAGACGACAGCCATGTCGACAACCGGATTTGCCTTGTTCGCCTCCATCTTGGCGAGGCGTTCGACGCTGTTGCCCGTCTCGACGACGAGCTTGCAGCCACATTGCTTTTCGAAGGGATCATAGACCAGCGTCTTGAAGTCGTCCTGCGCAAAGGCATAGACGGAAATAGTCAGAGTGCGATCCTGCGCCACGGCGCCGAGCGGGATAAGCGCGAGCAGCGCTGCCGATGCGATGAGGGATGTCTTCATGTCATGAGTTCTCCATCTGCAGGTTTTCTTGAACCGGCTTTGCCGGCCCGGACGATTGGCGGATGATCAGTTGCATGGGCACGCGATCATTCTGCGCGGTCACGAGTGCGCCCTCCCTGGTGCGACCTGTGTTTATGCTGTCAAGCAAGGCCGATACGGCGATTTCGGCAATGGCGTCCATGTCCATCTTCACCGTGGTAAGCGCAGGCGTCACGACCGCAGACCAGATGAGGTCGTCAAAACCGGTGACGCTGGCCTCGGCAGGCACATCGACGCCGTCGCGCTGCAGCTCCGTGAGCACCCGCAGCGCCTGAAGGTCGGACAAGGCGGCAAAGGCGCTGAAGCCCTCCTCGACCTTTCTTGCAAGACCGAGCGGGCAGCCGCTGCCAGCCTGATGTTCAAGTTTTTCGATCCAGAGCGTTTCGGCGCTCATGCCCGGACAAAGGCCCGAACGGATGCCGCTCGCCCGATCGTTCTGCACGTTCGATTCCGGATTGTTGCCGATGATGAGGATTCGCTTGTGGCCGAGATCAGCGAGGTGAGCGGCAATCAGTTCGCCACCCTGCCAGTGATCGGCTGCAACCGTGTTGCCGGGGGTCGATGCCGTGTCGATGACGGCAACTGGGCAGCTTGCCGCGGATATGCGCGTTGCGCGGCGGGGCACGATCACCATACCGTCGACGCCGCGTTCGACCAGCCGGTTGATTGCTTCGGTCTGCGCCGAGACATTGCCGCGCGAGTCGGCGATCAGTACGCCGTAACCGGCAGAGGCGGCGGCGAATTCAATCGCCTGCGCAATCTTAGGAAAGAGGGGGTTTGCGATGTCGGGGAGAACGAGGCCGAGCACGCCGCTTCGGCCGGTGCGAAGCGCCCGACCCGCCTGGCTTGGAATATATCCGAGCTCCGCGGCATGTTCCCTGATCTTTCCGACGAGCTGCTCCGAGACGCGCCCCTTGCCCGAAAGCGCGTTCGACACCGTTGCGACCGACACGCCAAGCGACGTCGCAATCCTGCTGAGGTTCGGTACCGGGCGCAACTGAGCCATGATTTCATAATGCGTTTGATTAATCGTTTAATCACGCGTACCCGAAGCGCACCGGCTTGTCGAATCCATTTTGTGGGATGGGCGTGTTGCACACGGGATTTTTCGAGAAGCAATAAAAAAAGCCCCGTTGCCGGGGCTTTTTTCATTCATAGAGATAGCTTTATCAGCTCTTTGTTGGGCCTTTTGCCACTGTGGCGGAGACAGAGTTGACCTTGCCGCCCGGGGCATAGCCGCCGCCGATGGCGACGTTGAGGGAGACGTAGTCCCTGGCCATCTGCTGCACGGCGGCTGCCAGGCTCGCCTGGGCCAGCGACACCTGGC
>NZ_JABEPH010000250.1:0-9041 GCF_013004495.1 Rhizobium sp. SEMIA 4085 | reverse complement strand
AACGACTCAAATCTCCCTACAGGAAATGTCTTAACTGAAGCTCAAAGAGGAAGGCTCTCGAATCCCGTTATGGTCCATCTCGATGGGATCTGGTTACAATTGCATGCTGAACCAGCGCAACGCCCCGGTCTCCAAGTAGCAAGTGCACAAAAATACACCAGATTAAAGCTGATTTTAACTCATCATTAATTCTTATTTACATGTTGTTTCTTTAATGATAACTCTTGAACAGTAGCAGTGGAGTATAGTGTACTTGCGTGTATCTAATGCGTACCTGACAAACTTGGAATCCAGCAGTCGCTGCATGTTTTCGATTTGGCGCCCGTTGCAGTATATGCGGCTGGCTCAGCAGTTTTTCAGAGAAGACTTAACCCACTTTGATCTCTCAAGGTACGGTCTTCCCGCGCTTCGGACATCCCACGGTCGCCCCTCCCCGCTCAGCCATTTTAAAATGTCGTTGAACACGTCCGTCAACGCCCATCGCGACGGCATACGACGTGTTTTCGGAGGGGGAAAGAACGGTGACCAGACTCATTAGCAACTTCGAGAACTCGAACGAGTTGCGCCAGCGAGCCAGAAGGTTGATTCCGGGAGGAGCGCATACTTATGCAAAGGGCGACGATCAGTATCCGGTCTTATCGCCGGGCTTCATCGCCCGGGGGCACGGCGCCTATGTCTTTGATGTAGACGGCAACAAGTATATCGAGTTTGGCATGGGAAACCGTGCCGTCTCCCTTGGCCATGCCTATCCGACGGTCTTGCGCGCTGTAGAGCGGGAATTGAAAAATGGCGCGAACTTCACCCGGCCGGCCGTCATCGAGTTAGATTGCGCATCGATCTTTCTTGAGACGATCCAAGGCGCCGAAATGGTCAAATTCTGCAAGGATGGCTCACATGCAACCTCTGGCGCCATTCGTTTGGCAAGAGCCGTCACCGGACGTGACCTTGTTGCGCGATGCGCCGATCACCCGTTCTTTTCGACCGATGATTGGTTCATCGGCACAACGCCCATGAATGCCGGCATCCCGAAAGCCGTACGGGATATGACGCTATCGTTTCGCTATAATGAGATTGACAGTGCCAAAGCACTGTTTGAGCAACATCCAGGCAAGATCGCGGCTGTCATCCTTGAGCCATCGAAAGGGGAAGCGCCGAAGGATAACTTCCTGCATCGTCTTCGCGACCTTTGTCATGCCAATGGAGCACTTTTCATCCTTGACGAGATGATAACCGGTTTCCGGTGGCACCTGAACGGAGCGCAGGCTCTTTACGATATCCAGCCAGATCTATCCTGTTTCGGCAAAGCGATGGGCAATGGCTTTGCCATCTCCGCGCTTGCGGGAAAACGCCAATTCATGGAGCTTGGTGGTATCGATCAGCGCGAGAAGCCACGCGTTTTCCTGTTGTCGACCACCCACGGCGCTGAAACGCACGCTATGGCGGCGGCAATTGCAACGATCAAGATTTATCGTGAAGAGCCGGTGATCCAGCATCTTTTTGAAAAAGGCGAGGCGCTTCGAAAAGGTATTTCGCAGATCGCCGCTAGCCACGGGATTAGCAATCATTTCAGCGTCTCCGGGCTGGCAAGTAACCTGGTTTACGCAACGATCGATGAGGACGGCCGTCCCTCCCAAGCGTTCCGCACGCTGTTCCTGCAGGAAATGATCAAGCGCGGTGTTCTAGCTCCCTCCTTCGTTGTCAGTTACACGCACGGCGACCCCGAGATTGAAAAGACGCTCGATGCTGTTGACGGTGCGCTTTGCGTTTATCGCAAAGCCCTTGAAAACGGGGTGTCCAGTTATCTGGTCGGCCGACCATCAGACGTGGTGTTCCGCGCCACGAACCGCATGACAACCCAGCCTGACGCTGTGCCCGCTCTGGTGCCTGAATTAAATCGTCGCGTCAAACGGCGCGAGACGAGCCTTGCCACTGCCGGCCGATAGAAAGGTTTATGATGTCGACCGGATCATTTTCGAGGAGCCTAAACCTCACGGTTGTTGTACCGCGAACAGATCAGCAAAGGTAAACCTCTCATAAAGCTGCCATTGGTTTCAGACCAAGTACTCTTCACCGCATCGTTTCGTCTAGGGGGACGAAGATCATGTCTTCATTCAACTGCCGGTTCTGCAATACCACACTCACTCAGACGGTCGTCGATCTTGGCGCGTCACCGCTTGCAAACTCCTACATCGCCATCGACAAAACCCAGGATGCTGAACCGTTCTTTTCACTACATGCTTTCGTTTGCGACGAGTGCTTCCTGGTCCAGGTCCCTCCCATGGCGCCGCGGGAAGACATTTTCGACAGCGAATATGCCTATTTCTCCTCCTATTCCACCTCGGTACTGAAGCATGCCCGCGAATATGTCGATCAAATGGTGGCGCGGTTTCAATTCGGCTCTGGCCACCAGGTGATCGAAATTGCCAGCAACGACGGCTACCTTTTGAAGAACTTCAAGGAACGCGGCGTTCCGGTGCTCGGCATAGAGCCATGTGCCAATGTCGCGGCTGTCGCGGTAGAGGCAGGCATCCCGAGCAGGGTGCAATTTTTCGGTGCCGAGACGGCACGGCAGTTGGTTGACGATGGCCTCACAGCTGACCTTTTGATTGGCAATAACGTGCTGGCGCATGTCCCCAACATCAACGATTTCGTTGCCGGCATCAAAATCGTGTTGTCGGCAACCGGCATCGTAACGATCGAATTTCCGCATCTCATGAAGATGCTAGAGCTCAATTACTACGATACGATCTATCATGAGCACTATTCGTACCTTTCGCTCTATAGTGTCGAGAAAATCTTTGCCCATCACGGCTTGACGATCTTCGATGTCGATGAGATCCGTCCACAAGGAGGATCGTTGCGCATTTATGCTCGCCACGCCGAAGATCAAAGCCAGCCAGTCTCGCTGCGTGTCGGCGAACTGCGTGCGCGCGAAATTGAAGGCGGCGTCAATTCTGTTCAACGCTACAGCAAATTTTCTGAGCAGGTACACCGCACCAAGCGCGATCTGCTGCGCTTCCTGATCAATGCAAAAGAGATGAAAAAGACCGTTGTCGCCTATGGCGCTCCGGCAAAGGGCAACACGCTTTTGAATTTCTGCGGCGTTGGTACTGATCTCATCGAATATACCGTCGATGTCAGCCCTCATAAGCAGAACCACTTGCTTCCGGGGACCCGCATTCCGATCCACGCACCGCAAAAGATTGCGGAGACCAAGCCCGATTACGTTCTGATCCTTCCCTGGAACATCAAAGATGAGATCATCAGCCAAATGTCGGAGGTCAAAGGCTTGGGCAGCCAGTTTGTGGTTCCGCTTCCCAATGTCGAGGTCGTTGCTTGAGCGCCGTCAGTGCGCCAGACAAGGATCCTGCCGGCGCGCGGATGTATGCCCTCATTGAACGACTTTATCCGATCTGTCGCAGCATCACAGGTCCCGGCGTCGTGGAGACACTGGAGATCATCAGGCAGGAAATTCCGGTTGAGATTCATCGCATAGCAAGCGGCACAGAGATCTTCGACTGGACGGTCCCGCAGGAATGGAGCATCCGCGATGCCTATGTAAAGGACGAGAAGGGCAATCGCGTCATCGACTTCAAGGCAAGTAATCTGCACGTCGTCAACTATTCACGACCGATCCACGCGACATTGCAGCTCAAGGCGCTGAGGCCCCATCTGCACACCGACCCCGCCCATCCCGCTTGGATACCCTACCGCACGAGCTACTACAAGGAGGACTGGGGCTTCTGCCTCTCCCAGAACGCCCTTGAGGCGATGAGCGAAGGATCCTACGAGGTGTTGATAGACTCAACACTTTCAGACGGCGAACTCCTATGGGGCGAGTGTTTCATCCCCGGCACCACAACCGACGAAATCGTTATCTCGACGCATATCTGCCATCCGTCGCTTGCCAACGACAACCTGTCCGGCATCGCCGTCTGTGTCGAGCTTGCTAAGCTTTTGATGGCAACACAGCGGCGCTATTCCGTGCGGATGCTCTTCATTCCGGGCACCATCGGTTCGATAGCCTGGCTTTCGATGAACCGCGAGCGGCTGTCGCGCATCAGACATGGTCTCGTCGCCGTCAACCTCGGCGACCCTGGCATGCTGCACTACAAGAAAAGTCGGCACGAAACGGCCGAGATCGATCGGGTGGTGGAGCATGTGCTGAAGGCAGCGGGGCAAGCCCATTCGATTATGGCGTTTTCTCCCTATGGCTATGACGAAAGGCAGTTCAGCTCGCCTGGCATCAACCTTCCCTTCGGCTGTCTGTCGCGTACACCCTACGGGCGGTTTGCCGAGTACCACACGTCGGGCGACAACCTTGATTTCGTGAAGCCGGAAGCGCTTGCCCACTCACTCAAAACCTACGGCTCAGTGCTTGACACGCTGGACCGCAATCGAGCTTTCGTGAATCTCTCGCCGATGTGCGAGCCGCAACTTGGAAAACGGGGGCTCTACGATGCCGTCGGCGGCAAATCCGACACGAAGACGCGTCAGTTGGCCCTGCTCTGGGTTCTAAACTATTCCGACGGCAAACATGATCTCCTCGATATCGCCGTAAAATCGGGTCTTGCATTTGATTTGATTGCCGACGCCGCCGATCTTCTGCTTGGCCATGATCTACTTGCATCGGCGCAGAGGGACTAGGGACCATGGAAAAATCTCTTAAGGGGCGGGTGGCAGTGGTGACCGGGGCAGCGGGCGGTATCGGTCAGGCGATCGTATCAGCCTTAGGTGTAGCCGGCGTGACCGTTCATGCTCTTACCCGAGGCGGCGTCCCGCCGTCGTCCCTTAGCAACGGAGCATCGATCAGCTGGCATCACGTCGATCTTGCCGACGATCGGGCGATCGCCGAATTCGTTGCCCGTTTGCGGGTGACCGATCGCGGCATCGATTACCTAGTACACAGCGCTGGCGTCTTTTGTTCGGGTCCGGTTGCGCAAAGCCCGGTGGAAGAACTCGATAACGTCTGGCGCGTCAATCTGCGCGCGCCCTATGTTCTGACGCAGCTCCTTCTCCCGGCACTGGCCAGACAGAAGGGTTATATCGCGTTCATCAACTCAAGCGTGTGGCTTAATCCGAGAATGGAGCTCGCGGGTTACACGATGAGTAAATATGCCTTGAAGGCCTTTGCCGACGTGCTGAGAGCCGAGATCAACAACCAGGACGTGCGCGTGCTCAGCATCTTTCCGGGGAAGACCGCAACGCCGATGCAGGAAACTATCCATGATGCGAGAGCGCTTTCCTATCAGGCAGACGAGCTATTGCAGCCGGAATCGGTGGCAGCGAACCTGATCACAGCCTTGTCAATGCCGTCCACCTGTGAAGTCACCGAAATTTTCATGCGTCCAGCACGACCGACGCCGCCGACCTTCAACGACTAGACATTCTTAGTGCCGCCATCCGCAGCGCCAGTGTGATCGAGCAAATACGTTCATCACGGACAGACGTCCCTGCCCTCTCCAGCATACCTGTACCATTATGAAACGACAGAATCTGAACCTTGTTCAAAAACTAATCTACGGCGCAAAATCAAGCTTTTAGCTATCAGATTCGTTAATTTTGTGTTGCCTATTTCAAAATTCTGAAATAACGTCTTCGCAAATACTGCCACGCTGCTCTATGGATGCCGGTATAAACGATCGTAACTAGTTGAACTAGGTCAATATTGGCAACATCGGCGTTGAAGTTCAGGCAGGATAACTATGCGGCAATTCCGCCGCGCATTTATTATGCCTGTAAAAAAAGAATCAGAAAGTATAGCCTGGAATTTTTAGTGCCGACGTCCCCGCGCCATTTGTTTCTCGTACTCGCTTCGGGTTGCTACTATGAATTTCGATCAACCTTCACATGCTGCCCGTTCAGTTATGGGTCAGGAATTCAGTTGCATTTTCCGCCAGATCTTTTCATTGATCTTGCTAACGTGTGCGCTTGCCCCCAACGTTCAAGCCGCGGACGGGCGCCCCGCAGCATCCTTCTTCGAGAGCTTTGACCGGCTCGACCCCAACTTCTGGTATATTTCAGACGGCTGGACGAACGGTGATCATCAAAACTGCATCTGGTCGGCGGGAATGATCAAGATTGCCGACGGCTTTGCATCGCTGATGCTCGCAAAGGACACTGTCGATCAGGAGGCCCTGCTGTGCGCAGAAATCCAGACAAAGCAGCGCTACGGCTTTGGCACTTATGAGGCAAGGATAAAGACGGCGACCGGGTCAGGCCTTAACTCGGCGTTTTTCTCCTATATTGGCCCTGCCGACCATGAGGAGCACGACGAGATCGATTTCGAGGTGCTGGGGAACAACAGTGCTGCTGTCCAGGTCAACCAGTACGTGAAAGCGAAGGGCGGCAACGAAAAGCTCGTTTCGCTCGCCGGCCCGGCCGACGAGGAATTCAACCATTTCGCCTTTACCTGGGAGCCCTCAAGACTGCGGTTCTTCGTCAACGGCCTCCTCGTCCACGAAGTTACCGATACGCTCCGCATTCCGACGGCAGGGCAGAAAATCTTCTTTAGCCTGTGGGCAACCGATACGCTGACAGGCTGGATGGGCCCCTTTGCCTACAAGGGACCGACGATCATGCAGGTCGACTGGGTGAGCTATACCGCTGCAGGCGAAAGATGTCTGTTTGCAGCCTCTCTGACGTGCGATGGGGCCATCACCGTCAGCGCCCCTGCAAAGCCGCAGGAGAACCTTTGATGCCGCGCCTGCTTTACCTTGTTCATGATCTGTCCGATCCGGCGGTTCGCCGACGCCTGATCATGCTGACACGCGGCGGCGCGACGGTTGACCTTGCAGGGTTTTCGCGGGCAAAGATCGAAGGCGATATCGCAGGCATCAAGCCGGTCAATCTCGGCAGGACGGACGACGGCCGCTTTGTCCATCGCACCTGGGCCGTTCTCATGGCCATGGCAGGGCTTCAGGCCGCTCTTTCAGGCGCCAGCAAGCCGGACGTGATCGTCGCCCGCAATCTCGAAACGCTGGCACTGGCAAACCGCGCCAATCATTATTTCGGCGGATCCGTGCCGATCGTTTACGAGTGTCTCGATATTCACAGGCTTCTCGTCGGCATGGGTCCCATCGGGCGCTCGATGCGATTTGCCGAACGTTGGTTTGGCCGAAGCGTCAGCGCGATCGTTACCAGTTCGCCAGCCTTCAAGAGCAACTATTTCGATGTCCTGTCTTTTCTGAAGGCCCCGGTCAAGCTCGTCGAGAACAAAGTGGTCGCGGCCACAGATGAGGGCCTTCTTCCCGTTCCGCAAAGATGCGAAGACCGGCCATGGCGCATCGGCTGGTTTGGCGCGCTGCGTTGCAGGAAATCATTGAAGCTGCTTGCGCACTTCTCAAGGATGGCGAATGGCAGGTTCGAGATCATTCTGCGCGGCCGGCCAGCTTATACGGAATTTGAGGACTTCGATGCCTTCGTGGCGAACGAACCCTTCATGCGTTTTTGTGGTCCCTATCGAAACCCGGAGGATCTGGCTGCCATTTACGGCGAGGTCGACTTTGCTTGGACGGCCGATAGTTTCGAAGAGGGACTCAATTCCAAGTGGCTGTTACCGAACCGGCTTTACGAAGGATGCCTGCACGGAGCGGTACCGATTGCCGTTCAAGGCACCGAGACGGCTGAGGTACTTCGGCGCAACAGTATCGGCCTGATCTTGTCGGATGCCACCTCCTTTGCGTTAAGCATGGCCATGGAGGGGCTGGACGTTCGACGCTTTAGGGAGCTGGAGTCCGCCGTTGCCGCATGCGATCGGCGCAACTGGGAGATCGATGAGGCAGACTGCAAGAACTTGGTCGCCTGGCTCGCCGGCTTGGCGCCAGCCGGGCCTCGCAAAACTTCAGATCACTTTCCGATCAGTTCGTCATTTGCCATATAGGATCGAACGCGATGAATAAGCACGTAAGTCCAGAAGATTGCTGCTTGATCGTCATTCCATGCCTTAACGAGCGAAACTACATTGGTGCGCTTCTGAACGGTCTGAGCACGGAACTCCAAGCTCCGGGCTGGCGCATTGTAGTGGCCGATGGCGGCAGCAAGGACGGCTCGCAGGATATCATCAAGGCCGCCTCCGCCATCGATCCGCGCATCATCTTCCTTGACAATCCGAAGCGGCTGCAAAGTGCGGCGATCAATCTTGCAGTGGCACGCTACGGCCGTGGTTTTGAATATTTCGTGCGCATGGACGCGCATGGACAATATCCGAAGAGTTATTGCCAGCAGCTAATTGCTGATGCCGAGATGACCGCTGCTGCCTCCGTCGTCGTCGCCTTGGAGACGACCGGTTTCAATACGATCCAGAAAGCAGCCGCGATTGCCCAGAATTCGAAGATCGGCAATGGCGGTTCTGCGCATCGCAATCTGTCGAGGGGCGGCTACGTCGACCATGGACACCACGCCTTGATGCGCGTCAGCGCCTTTCTCGCCGTCGGTGGCTACGATGAAACCTTTTCCCATAATGAGGATGCCGAGCTCGACTTCCGCCTGAGGAAGGCTGGCTACAAAATCTGGATCAGCGGCACGACAAGCATGGTCTATCATCCGCGTGCAAGCGTTGGCGCACTGTTTTGTCAGTATCTCAATTCCGGCCGCGGACGGGCGCGCAACATCCGTAACCACAGGACAATGCCGGCTTTGCGCCAAATGCTGCCGCTTACGGTCGCGCCCGCCGTTGCCGGCACGGTGCTCGCGCTGTTTTACTGGGCGGCGATCGTTCCGGCGTTCGCCTGGGCGTTCACCTGTATCGGCTATGGCTTTTATCTTCGCGTGCGCCAGCAGATGCCACACGGACCATTGGCCGGACTGCTTGCTATGGTCATGCATGTAGCCTGGTCAACCGGTTTCTGGCTCGAGATGCTGTCGCTTGGTCCAAGAAGGGGCGTCTCATGAGCCGGCCACTTCTCATCGAAATTGCCGTCTGCACGTACCCGCGGAACTCGCCCAGCGATACGCTGGCGTCGATTGCGGCGGTTGCCGTACCTCAAAAGGTTAGGTGGGTGTCGGAATGAAAGAGTTCATAGGCATATGCAAGGCAAAGA
>NZ_JABEPH010000249.1:0-9063 GCF_013004495.1 Rhizobium sp. SEMIA 4085 | reverse complement strand
CGCTGGCGAGGCTGCTGCATTACACGAGCGGGCTTAGCCACGGAAGGCCTCGGACCGACGCGACCGATCGGCCGGTTCCTCGCCGAGATCCGGGCACCGGCTCGCGGCTCGGGCTTTCGCGAGCCGATCACTCGCAGCGGCCCCTACCCCAGAGGGGCACCGGCAATCTTCATCGACCAAGGCGCCAGAATAGGCGGTTCGGCCGGCATCATCGCCTGCGTGGGCGACGACGACTTCGGCCGCGTCAATGTCGCACGACTGCACGCAGACGGCGCCGACGTCTCGGCTATTTCGACCAGCCCAGAGTTTCCGACCGGCAGCGCCTTCGTGCGCTACCGGAATGACGGTTCGCGCGATTTCGTGTTCAACATAGCAAGATCCGCAGCCTCCCAGATCGACCTTACCGCCGCGGCGCGCGCGCTCATTGCCCGATCGGGCCACCTGCACGTCATGGGAACCGCGTTTGCCATACCCGGCGCCATCGAGATTATCGAATACGCGATTGCGACGATCAAGGCTCGCGGTGGCAGCATCTCCTTCGACCCGAACGTCCGCAAGGAGTTGCTCGGGCAATCCGAAACCCGCGCCCGCTTCGCAAGGCTTGTCGATATCGCCGACCTGATCCTCCCGTCTGGAGAAGAGCTGTTCGTCGCCGCTGGCGTCGGGGGCGAAAGTGAGGCGGTCCATGCGCTCTTCGCCCGTAACGCCAGCGAAGTGGCACTCAAGCGCGGCGCAAAGGGCTCAACCGTCTTCACACTGGAAGGCCGACGCATCGACTGCCCGGCCTTCGCAGTCGAAGAAATCGATCCGACCGGCGCCGGAGACTGCTTCGGTGGCGCCTATGTCGCGTGCCGTCGGCTCGGTATGCCAATCGAACAGGCGCTCACCTACGCCAATGCGGCCGGCGCCCGCAATGTCACGGCCAGGGGGCCGATGGAGGGGGCCGGCACCCGCGCCGAACTCGACGCCTTCATCGCCATGACACCGGGGCGCAGCATATGACCTCCGTACTCGCGAACCTAGCGCGCAGCCGGCGCACGGGCGCCATGGCGGGCATCACTTCGGTTTGCTCGGCTCATCCCATCGTGATCCGCGCGGCCCTTCGACATGCCGTGGCTTGCGATGGTCCGGTATTGGTCGAGGCGACCTGCAATCAGGTCAATCAGTTCGGTGGATACACGGGCTTGAAGCCCCGTGATTTTGTGGCGCTGGTGGAAAAGATCGCCGGCGAAGAGCGTGTGCCGCGAGACAAGGTCATCCTCGGAGGCGATCATCTTGGCCCCAACCCATGGCGTGCAGAACCTGCCGAGGTCGCCATGACCAAAGCGGACGACATGATCGCCGCCTATGTCGAGGCTGGCTTCCGAAAGCTCCATCTCGATACGTCCATGGGCTGCGCGGGCGAGCCGGTCGCGCTCGACGACGCGACGACAGCCGGGCGAGCGGTGAGGCTGGCGGCCGTGGCGGAACGGTGCGCGGCCTCTTCAGGCGGTGAGCCACCGGTCTATGTCATCGGAACCGAAGTGCCGCCGCCTGGCGGCGCGCATCATGTGATCACCACGCTCGAACCGACGCGCGTCGACGCGGCGCGCAAGACGATTGCGCTGCACCGGACGCGGTTTGACGCAGCCGGCCTCGGCAAGGCCTTCGACCGCGTGCTGGCGCTTGTCGTCCAACCCGGAGTCGAGTTCGGCAATGAAAACGTTATTGTCTACGACCGGGCGAGAGCACGAACCCTTGCCGCGCTGCTCGACGAGGAGCCCGCGCTTGTCTACGAGGCGCATTCGACTGACTATCAGGGCGCGCAAGCGCTCCGCGAACTCGTCGAGGACGGCTTCGCCATCCTCAAGGTCGGGCCGGAATTGACCTTCGCACTTCGCGAAGCACTCTACGGACTTGACTTGATCGCAAGCGACTTTATCCCCGGTTATCCGAGCCGAAACCTCATGGCCGTGATGGACGCGCTGATGAGGAAGGACCCCGGCCACTGGAAAGGCCACTATCAGGGTTCGCAGGCTAAGCAGCATATCCTGCGGCACTACTCCTATTCCGATCGTATTCGCTACTACTGGAACCACCCAGCAGCGGAGGATGCCGTCTTTCGGCTCACGAAAGCACTCGACGGCCGGATCATCCCGGCACCTCTTTTCCGGCAGCATCTGCCCAATTTGGTGAGGTACGCCGGAAAGCCCCTTGAACCGCAGGAGTTGCTGATTGACGCGGTGCGGGCAGTTCTCGACGAATACCAAAGCGCACATCAGCCGGGTCGATAACAACACGCATCGCAATCAACGACGCCCCCACCCTACCGCGACGTTGCGAAAGACGGACCAAGCGGCAAGCTTGCAACGAGAAACAAGGGCCTCGTCAGCGAGACGACACCTGCCGACGAGGTCGCCGGCGCCACGGTGATCCTGGCCTATGGTCTCGTCCCGGACTTCTGCCTCAAAGCTGCCGGAGGTCCGGGACTGCATAACATTTGTAGGACATGCAGCGGACGTCGGTTTCACATGCGATTTAGAATTACGTCTTCTTCCTCGTCTCGCTGTCGGCCTCCGAGCGCTGCAGCAGCAGAGGCAATGAAAGCGCCTATCAGGAGAGACAGAGCGCCGAGCATCGCAGTCGTTGCCGCTGCCTCACGTGCCTCGTCTGCAGCTCTTTGGGCAGTGACCTTGGCATCCTCCACCCGCTTTAAGATGGCGTCAACGCGTGTCTTGGCATCGGCCTCCGAAAGACCTGCGTGCGATGCCACGATCGTTGCGAGATAGTTTTTGTCCTCATCTGGGATCCCGCCTTGAGCGGCGCCTTGAAGAAGGATTCTCGAGACTTCAGCCGTGGCTGCACCCTGGTCGGTCGTGGCCTGCGCGCGATTTCGGTCTGGTCGAAGCAAAGCATCGGTGAAATAGGACGCCGAGAGATCGGTCGCCGGCGACTGCGATGATCCTGCTGCGACAGCGCCAGCAAGGCTTGCGTTGGTCGCCGCTTGGCCGACTGCCTGCGCGCCGGCCCCAGCAAGCGAGGTCAAAGATGACGTCAAGAAACCCACCACGAAAATCGTGGCAACCGCCCAACTGATCAAACCATGGGCGGTGTCCCGGAAGAAGACCTCGTCGGTGTGAACAGCGGCCCATCTCGTGCGGAGCCGGCCCGTGAGGTAGCCCCCTAACGCTGCCGACAACCACTGCACGACCACCAGCCAAATCGCGGCAGTCACGCCAATGGCCTCTGCCGAAGCGCTCTGTCCTGTCCAAGGCGACACCATCGTCAGCCCGACACCAGATCCGAGAAGCAAGAGGATCAGGGTGACGCCTGTGGCGGCGAAAGCACCACCGAGGATCGGTCCCCACGACATCGCGGACTTGGACGATTCGACAGGAGTGGCCGCGACGTCTGGACCTGTCATGGACATGGACATGGACACCTCCTATCGCATGAAGAGAACAAGGAGAATGACGATTGGCAGTGGAATGCCGAGAAGCCAAAGAAGAATACCGCGACCCATGGTGTTGCCTCCGATCTTGAGGTTTTGAAGTTATTGCAGTGACTTAACGCTGAGGCCTGTTCAATGTTCCGGCGTTCTAACGACCGACCTTTGCTAAATCCTGTCCGCACAGGCAACAGTTTCGTGGGCCCGTGTGGGGCTTCGCCGCAGTTGATCGGATTCCGGACGATTGAGGCAGCATCACTACCGGCAAAATTATGCAGAACTCGTGTGCAACCCCCACTGCCGGCCGAAGTCGGAGCTGAAAATGTACGTCCTGCCTTACCGAACTGCGATCGACCACATGGCCTCGAAGCCAGCCATGGAACAAACTTCGCTGAACGCAGTTCGCAAATCATGAACGATCAAGAAAAATGGACGGGCGGATGCCTCTGTGGAGGATGCCGGTATCAGTTCCAGGGCGATCGGCCTCATTCAGGCTATTGCCATTGCGACATGTGCAAGCGGGCAACGGGCGGCCCGTTCGCGGTTCTTGTCCAGGCGAGGCTTTCGGATTTGGTTTGGACGACCGGAAAGCCGTCCGTCTACAGGTCTTCGCCGATTGCAACGCGTGGATTCTGTGCCAGTTGCGGGACGCCGCTCTTTCTGCGGTACGACGGGGACGAATTGATACGACTGACCGCCGGGTCTCTCGATCATCCCGAGCGGATTCGACCGGCGGGGCACTATGGCATCGAAAGCCGCCTGCGGTGGGCCGAATGTGGACCCGGCTTGCCAGAGGAGGAAACGCAGGAGAGATTCTAGCTTGCGAAGAACTTTGCTCGCCGCGGCCGTCGTCGTTCTGGCCTTGTCGTCTGCGCGCCGCGACCGGGTCACCCTCTTAAAACCGGGGCGTCCTTGTCCCTCTCCAGCCGTTCCACACCAATCATGTGGTTTCGCGCGCCGCTCGACCTGATGAGTTCATCGACCTTCGTTTGAAGCGTCCGCATGTCGCGGTTCTGGGAATGCTGGAGAAGAACGAGGATGAGGCAGGTGGCCAATGGTGCCAGCATATTTGTTGCCAGGAGCCATTGCTTGGTTGGACCCGTCGCCAAACCGAGATTAACCCAGATTGCGTGAACTGCAGCAACGGCCATCAGGGCAAGCCTGCTTCCGACGATACGTGCGGAGTGATCCGAGAGGCGAACAACGAGCTGATGAGCTAGTGGAGTGGGCACGATCGCTTTCCTCACTACGCTGGTCAGGCGACGCCTGGAGCGTCCTGCTGAACTGTCGTCTTCTCCTGCGCCTTTTGATCGACGCACTCGGCTTTTTCCGCCAGCATCTTGCTCAGTTCTCGAAGCTCGTTCTCGCCGAGTTTTTCAATTCCGACGAACTTATTCTGCGCCTGGGATGTCAAGATAAGTTCATCGAGCTTTGCCTGAAGCGCTTTCCCGTCGCGATTTTGCGAGTTCTGCAGGACGAACACCATCAGGAAAGTGATTATGGTGGTGGATGTGTTGATGACGAGCTGCCACGTCTCCGAAAAGTTGAAGAACGGGCCGGATATCGCCCAAATCAGAACCAAAGATACCGCGACAATGAAGGTCCCCGGTCGGCCGGAAAGGTCGGCCACTCCTGTTGCGAACTTGGAAAAGAACCTGGACGCCATTTGCTACCTCCGCGCTGATCGCCCCCATTAACGGCCGGAAAGCGTTGCGGTTCCTCTCAGCGTCAACGTCGCTCTCTGGCGAGCATCAATATGTCGCAGTGCTCTTTTTCGGTGGCGTCGATTTTCACGGCCCGGAAACGGACAAGCTGCGATGCGGCTCACTGTCGGTCGTGATTGTGGCCTGAAAAGTCGGGTCGCTGCATACCCCAAGATCCGCACTTTTAAAGTTTCCGCGCTGACACTCGGGGTTGACGCATCTAGCGCAAACTCTAGCTGCAGTCCGGGCGCATCAACATCGCGAGGATGGCAAGTGCTCCAGCAAGAACGCGTGGATCGTCAGAAGCGCACGACGCAGACCGCGGAGAATATCATCGACGACGAACGTCGCCTTCGTGTCGCGAAGAGCAAACGCCTTCGCGCAGTTCGAATGGCAACACCCCGAGAAAAACCGTCTTTAACAGGGGAGATGAAAATGCCTCAGCTAGATAGAATTCCAGCCATTCCGCTCCACGATGAACATGTCGTCACAGCAAGAGAGGCGCTCGAAGGGCTTTATCTGAAACTTCAACAGGAGGCCGAAGTGCGTCTGGTTGCCGCAGCACTGCGTGCAGGCTGGTCCGCCGAGGAAGCGATCGATGCAATCGACGACCTTCGGAAAGAAGACGTGCAGGTCGTGAATTGACGCATAAGCCCCGAGTAAGGTCGATGGCCAGCGTCGTCGGCGTTTTGACGATTTGTTCGGTTGTTTGGAAGTGGCGCTCCCTCCATTGCACATGCAGGTAGAGGAACATTTTTTATCGCCCTGGATCGCACGCGCGATGATCAGGACTTACAAACCCAGCCGCAGCGATCTCCCGTAGTCAGGCAAAATACCGTGGGAACCTCGAGGGTGCTGCCTCGTTAGGATGAATCAATAACAACAAATAGGAGGAAGCGTCATGAAACACACTTCGTTGGCTCTGGTTGCCATTGGCATGGCAGCTTTGACATCCCAACCAAGCTTCGCCGATTGCGTGGACATAACCGGGTCTACAGGGACGGAGGACCGTAGCGGCATCGCCAAAGACGGTACTCGTGCTCCGATGGAAGGCAGTGAAACCACGCAAGCGCAAAAGAACAAGGCTGACGCCAACGCACCTCAGAAAGAGGGTGGAACATTGCCGTTGGCCAAGAACCCCAATCTTGCGACGTCTGAACAGGATGTGGTGGCACAGCAGCATGGCGATAAAACCGCTGCTGCGAAGGCTCAGCAAGACAAGTGCGATTAGTCAGGCGAACCACATCGTAGATGTGAGGGAGGCATTCGCCTCATAGGTCCACCTGGGGCCCAAAGTCTGCGACGAAACCAAAGCGCGACCGGCGAGCTGCTCCTTCGAGATTTTTGGTATGCAGGATCGAATGGGCGTAGCTTCCAGGGGCATGGACGCTCGCGCCGAGGTGGTTCGAAGGCTTGGCGATTTGCCGTTGTGATCTTCTTGACGTTCTGGGGTGGCGACCACGAGCTCTGACATCGGACCCGAATGCGACTCACTGCGGGGTCTATATATCCGCCTTGTCCCAACTGCTGAGCCGATCCTTCGGCATCAGCATCTCGGAACGGCGCCATCTCGACCGTCTAGTTGGATGATTCTTCACCATGTCCCAGTGAACACAAACCCCCGGCAAGCCAGGGATTTGTCTGCAGTCTCACCCAGCGTTTAGCCAGGATCCGTTTCTTAGTGCCACGTTTGGTTTTCATACCAATCATCGACGTCTTGATGGACGCGGTCGCGAGCCATGCCGTAGCGCTCCTGGATTTTTCCCTCCAGCTGCTCGCGCTTGCCGGCGATCTGATCAAGATCGTCGTCTGTGAGCTTGCCCCATTGTTCCTTGATCTTGCCCTTCATCTGTTTCCAATTACCCTCAACGCGATTCCAATCCATAGTGTTTCCTCCTTTTGTTGTGTCGAGAAAACGGCCCGTCGCATGTTTTGTTCCGAGCAGCCGCGCCCCCTGACGGGCAGACAGCGCGCCGTCGCGTCCGGCACCTAATGCCTTGCAGAAACCCGTCTTTGGCGGCTGCGATGCTACAGCTCTGCCTGCGGTCGATCCGAATACCCACAAACAGCACGACCAACACCAACCATCAAAATCTTCCAACTGCATTCTGACAGCGACCCCTCAGGAAAACACCGGCAACAGCAGGGTTACCAACACCGATAACCCAACCTGCCCATAGCCATGCAGTGAACGTGGAAAAGAGGTGCGGTTCGCGCCGATCCTTTTTTCTTTTCGACCCACTTAATTTGGGGACGGCAGAAATCAGGACCGCGCTCGACAAGCGGTGACAGGCGGTCGACATCTTCGAGGGGGCTCAAGCCCGCGAGGCGATTTGTTGGACGTGACTTACCAATCGACTGCACTCTTCCGAAAAAAGCTTGTCCGTCCACAATTTTTCAGCGTGAAGCTCGCGTTTTTCGTTGAGCCCGATCTGTTTGAAAGCTCGCATAGACATGTGCTGCCGAAACGGCTGTGGTTTGGATCTTGAGTCCGGTCACTTCATCGTCGAATCAGACTTTGCTGTGCGCTGCGATGAAGCCGGCGGACGATGCCTGTTTGGATCCGTCGCATGTTTACTTCCGGCTGATTCCGGGTGAACACTTACTGATTGGCCTTCACTATCCCGAAGATCGGCAGAATAAAATGGACCGTATCGATGCAATGAAAGTGTTCGTCACCGCGATCGACGAAGGCAGTCTGGCAGGTGCCGCCCGGCGGCTGAAGCGATCACCAACTGCGGTCAGCCGGGCACTGAGCTTCCTGGAAGCTCATGTCGGCGTTGAACTGCTGCATCGAACGACCCGCACCCTCAAACTGAGCGACGCGGGTCAGCGTTACGCCGCAGCCTGCCGGCGGGTCCTCGTCGATCTCGAGGAGGCTGACATGCTCGCCGGCGGTGAGCGTTCCGCCCCTCGCGGGATGCTGACGATTTCGGCGCCGCCAATCCTCGGGGAAGAAGTCGTGCATCCCATTCTGGACGATTTCCTTGAGCTGCACCCGGCCGTTTCAGTTCGGCTTCTGCTGCTGGATCGGTTCGTCAATCTGGTGGACGAAGGTGTCGACATTGCCTTGCGCATCGGCCATCTCGCCGATTCATCACATATCTCCACCCGGCTTGGCGGCGATGTGCGGCGCGTCGTCGTTGCATCCCCGCGCTATCTAGCCACTCATCCCCGCATCGCAGAACCCGCAGATCTCACGAAGCACCAAATCGTCGCCTTTACCAATTTCGGTCTCGACTCGTGGGGCTTCACGCCGGCACAGGGCTCATCCATTCCCCGGACAGTCCAGTTCACGCCGAGGTGCATCGTCAACAGCGTGCGGGCTGCAGTCGCTTCGGCCGCTTCCGGGCGCGGTTTGACCAGGCTCTATTCGTATCATGTCGCAGACTATGTGAGGGACGGCCGGCTGACGATCGTGCTCGCAGATGCCGAGCACCCTCCGCTGCCGGTTCATCTCCTCGCACCACAGGGCCGCATGTCCGTTCCGAAGGTCCGCGCCTTCGTCGATTTCGCCACGCCGCGTCTGCGCTCGGAATTAGCACGCTTGGCAACGCAGGCAGGCACGCTCGGTTAATTATGCCGATTTCCGGAGGAGTGTCGCCCAAAGCACGGCAATTCTCCCTGACACCGGATGGGTCTAAATCAATTGCACCGACGCCGAGGGCGAAGGGCTGGCGCAGATGAAGCGCCCGCTGCAATCGAAAAAGGATCCCCGTCCATGAATACCGAAGGAAATGTCGTCATCATCACCGGAGCATCACAAGGGATTGGCGCTGAATTGGTTCGCGCCTACCGCGACCGCAACTTCCGTGTAATCGTCACGTCCCGCTCGATCACTCCCCGCACTTACCTGTATTATTACGCCGTATCCGTCGCCTTCTGTCAACCGCCTATTGTCGACCTGATCGTGCGTGCTCGTATTGGGTTGTT
>NZ_JABEPH010000248.1:0-9083 GCF_013004495.1 Rhizobium sp. SEMIA 4085 | reverse complement strand
CGTTCTTGTCCGCATCCGCCAACCCCCGGCCTTTCCTGAACGAGCTTTCCCCCCAATGTAGGTTTGCCGCGTAACGGTCTTTCCCCACCCATCGCCCGTAGCTGGTCGCCGTTGGCGCGCGTAGCGCCTCCAAGTGTAAACCCTCGGATGACGCCGGCATTTTCCAGTCTGCGAACCCGCTCCGACATACTGGGGGCGGACATGCCGATAAGGCGGGCAAGCTCGCTCATCGACAATCGTGCATCAGAATCGAGCGCGGCAAGAATGCGCGCGTCCGTCTCGTCCAACGTTGAGTTTCTGGATTGAAGGTTATGAGGCGCTTTTGGCTTCGACATGACGAGAAAACTACCCGATTGTCCCATGCTTGGTGTTGATCGCAATCGGCGTCGCCATCGTAAATGTCGTGACAATCAGCGCGGCTGACGTTTCAGATACGGCCTCGATCATGCTCGGCATTCTCGCCAGCTCTGCGGCGTTGGCGATCTGGATCGCCTATGGTCTTGTGAATGCAGCGGTTATGCGGTCCGGCGACGCGCCGGATGGGTTGCAATGGACAGGACTGCAAGGTGTCGGCGCGGCGATCGGAAGCCTTCTCCTGTTGCCGCTGGCCTCTTTCGAGCTGACGGATACGGCATCCGCGTCTGAAACCTTCCACTTCATTGGATGGGCGTTGGTGATGGGACTAGCCAGCTCGTGGTTCGCCACCTGGTGTTGGGTTGTCGCTTCCCGTCGCCTGCCCCTTGCTCTTTCCGCCCAGCTCATTGTTGCGGAAACGGTGTTCGGTCTCGCCTATGGCTTCATGTTCGAGGGCCGATTGCCGTATCTTGCCGAGGCCGGCGGAGCGGTTTTGCAGTTCGCTGGCGTCTGCTCGGCCATCGCAGCGTTCTGCAAGCCGCGCTCTCTCTCTGATTTGTCGAAAACCTCAGTCGCAAAAGTATAAGTTTGCTGCAGGATACAGACAGGCGAAATTGCTGAGTGAAAGGATTGCTAAATCGTCTCCGCGTGGTGTCCTGTCCTTAGAGCGCTCGTTCACTCCAGCCCGATCTCCGCAGGATCAGGAACGGTTTGTGCAAGGATTTCTTGGATGGTCTTACGTTGTCTTGGAGGCATATCCGGTGACCGGGCCAACGATGCTGCAATGGCCGATTTCAATTTCGCCGCCGTCGGCAGGATGCGCTCTTCGGTCCTGGTGAAGAGATCATCGACAGCGGATCCCGGCGCTGCATCGGCCGGCGCGTTGGATTTGGGTCGGCCCGCTTTTGCCGGCATTTTCTCTACGCTTCGCGCCACCCACTTCGGATAGGTAGGAGCCTCAAGGGCCTGTGATGGATCTTTCTCTGTGGGCTGACTCTCATTGCCTGAACTTCCAAGGAGATCGTATTCCGGCGACAGCGCGGGAACCGGCATCGTTGCTTGGAACTCCAGGTCAGGGAGTTCCTGTCGTTGCTGCCGGGCATAGTCGGCGGCAGTCTTGAATGGCTGTGTCGTATGATAGCGAAGCTTCCCTCCGAAGATCGGGTGCTGGCCCTCCACGAGCAGAATCATCCGGTCCTCCGGCATCTGGCGAACCTCCTGCGGCATCATCAAGTCTCGCTCGCGGATCTGTTCAACCTTGGTTCGCCGCGACAGGCCCATAGGTTCGAGGGTGCGCGATTCCGACTGATAGCGGATGGTGCGCTTTCCGAGCGCACGAGAGGCGTATTCTGCGGTTGCCTGATCGTTGGCACCGAGGATGAGCTGAAGGCCGCAATTGCCGAGCAGCGAGTGGCGAGCAGTTTCCCCATAGATCTCGTCGAGGGTTTTCAGGTCCTGGATGATGAAGGCCATCTTGATGTTGTAGCCGGCCACATAAGGTAGCTTGTTCATGATCTCATCCATCTTCTTCAGCTGCCGGAATTCATCGAGCAGGAAGTAAACGGGTACTCCGGTCGGATTATGCTCGCGGGTAAGCAGGTCCATGACCTGCTGCACGAAGAGCGTGAGCAACGGTCGCAGGATCGTCATGTCGGTGATGTTTGGCGCCAGGTAGATGCTGACCGGCCGGCGCTGCAGCGAGGCAAGGTCCATGTCCGTTACGCTGGTCGCGGCGACGACGCGTTCGTTGCGGAACGGCGCCAAGGCCTTCTGGATGTCGAGGAGCGCCGAACGGGCTGCTCTCTCATTCAACGCGATGTAGGCGTTGAAGCTCTCGGTCGTGAAGCGCGTGAGATAAGGCTCCTTCTCCTTGATGAGCTTCATCAGCACTTGTAGATCGACGCCGGAATTGAAGATGCTGTTGACCTCACCGAGGTTACGGCGGTTCCTGTAGTGCGCGCTTTCCAGCACGTAGCTGATGATGCCGGCGATCACCTGCTGTGCAACACCCTGCCAGACGGCGTTTTCGGAGCCTATGGTTTCCGGGATCAGGATGCTCGCCATGTTTTGGATGTCGGTAGTTCGGCTGCCGCGATCACTGCGTACGAAGTCGAGTGGATTCCAGCGATGCGTTTTGGTTGCACCCGGCGAGAAGAGGAAGACTTGGTGCCCCTTCGCTTTTCTATAGCCAGCGGTGTGTTCGAAAATCTCGCCTTTGAGATCAGTGACGATCATCGAGCCGGGAAACATGAGCGCATTGGGAATGACATAGCCAACGCCCTTACCGGAGCGCGTCGGGCCGATGATCAGATGATGCCGGTCGTCCTTGCGGCGGAGAATGTTGCGTCCGACCCGTCCGAACACGTGGCCATCCTTGCGAAACCACCCACCGCGCCGCAGCGACGCCATGTCTTGGAAGGCTGCGTCGCCGAGCGGGCTCGACGGGCGCCGCAGACCAACGATCGCTGCGATTGACGCAATAACGATGGAGGGCACGAGGGCGCCGGCGGCGACCAGCTGCAGAGGCCGACTGTTCGAATAGGCCAGCAATTGCTGGAACGGCGCGAGTGGATTGGTGGTCGTAACAAGATTGAGGATGCGGCCATCCTTCCAGACAAGTTGGAGGATCACGCTATAGCTCAACATCCAGACCGCGACGGCGATCAGAAGGCAGAAGAACAGATAGACTGCCTGGTAGGATCTGCTCACGAGGACCGCCGGGAGAAGAAAATCTCGGAGACGCCGCGCCGCCCGCCGTCGCGGCGCAGCTGGATGACGATCGGAATGACCATGCGGATGTACGACATCAGATCCTGCTTCGAATAACCGGACGATACGCCGGCTTGCATCATCATCATCGCAAGCTGTTCATAGGCGCCCATCGGCGTGTCGGCATGGACGGTCGACATGCTGCCCGGATGACCGGTGTTGACGGCGCGCAGGAACGCGAAGGCCTCGACGCCGCGGACCTCACCGACGAACAGCCGGTCCGGCCGCATGCGAAGCGATGCCTCCAGCAACGACTGGATCGTCACCTGCGCGGTTCCCTGATCGCCGCGCGAGGCCAAGAGATGCGTGCTGTTGCGGTGGGGCGGGAAGAGCTCGCGCGTGTCCTCTAGTGTCAGGATGCGTTCGTGCTCGTCGATGCTCTTGAGGCAGGCATTGAGGAAAGTGGTTTTGCCGGTGGACGTCCCGCCGCTGATCAGGATCGAGACACGCTCGCGCACCGCCGTCACGATGAAGTCATGGATCCGATCCGTGTCCAACAGGGCTAAAAGTTTCTCCTCAGTTGCGCTCAAGCCGCCGACGGTCACTGATACCTTGTCCAGCGCGCCACTATCCCGATACTGCGCCAGCGTGAGATCGCTGATCACCTGCTTGCGGATGGAGATGGCGCCGCCATCGGGCGCCGCAGGCGGGAGGACCACTTGTATACGCTCGCCGGAGGGCAGCGCGGCGCTGAGCAGAGGATTGATGCGGCTGATGAACTGATTGCTGACGGCGGCCACGCGCTCGCCGATATGTTCGATCTCGGCGGCCGTTAACGCAGGCACGGCATAAAACGCCATATGGTCGGCGCCAAGGCGTTCGACGAAGACCTCGCCGGGGCGGTTGACGGAAATCTCAACGACTTGCGGGTCGTCGAGAAACTCCGCCAAAGGCAAGAGCGCTCGCTTCAGAAAGTAATGCGGATCATTGCCGGGCGCCGTGACCCGTGCCGAGGCCTCGCTCATGCTTGATCTCCTTCAATGCTTCCTCGACCGGATCCGGGTACATGGCGGAGAAGTCGAGGTCCTGACGAACGTAAACGAAGATGCGCTCGCCCTGGTGGACGCTGATCGTCGGCGGAATGCGAAGGTTTTCTCCGAGTGCCTGGTTGGCCATGTCGGAGAAGGTCTGGGCGATCGTCTCTCTGGCGAGCTCGGCAGCTTGATCGGAATCTGATTCGTCATTTCCATTGCTGCTCGAGTAGGAACCGTTCCCATGACCTGTGAGGTAGGACGAGGCGGCCCCCACGATCGAAAGCAGGATGGCCGAGCCGAAGCGCTCGCGCCATTTGTTATCGACGGTGCCGGTCAGCCCTGAGCGGCCGAGACTGTCGGTGCCGATGCTGTTCAGGCGTACGGAGATGCCGTCATCGCGAAGTAGCCGTGTCCAGATGACGAAGATGCGTTTCTGCCCGCGGGTGACTTCCGACTGGTATTCACCGATCAGACGCGTGCCTGTCGGAATGAGTACGCGGCGGCCGTCGAAGGAATAGACGTCCTGGGAGGTGATCGCACGGATCTGCCCGGGCAGGTCGCTGTTGATGGCCGTCTCCAGAAGACCGGGAATAAGCGTACCTTCCGGTATCATGGCGTCGATCCGGCCGATCTGGCGGGCTTTTGCCGATCGGTCGCCGATCGCCGAGGCTGTAGCGAGGAACTTGCTGCTTCGATCCTCACCCGCGACGGTCGGCGCTCCTTCGGTGATTGCGCCGTTCAATGCGAAATCACCACTATCGGCATTGGCCGAGTCGACGATGATCTGTTTCGAGAGATAGCGCTGCGGGAATTCCTCCGCGGGCTGTTCGCCCTGCTGCTCGGTCTTTTCGATGGCGATCGGTGGCGGCGGGACGTCGAATTCGGTCGTGTCGGATGGGTCTTCCTTTTTCTCCTGCGGAGGCTCGGGAAGCTGAATGACCTGGTCGTCCGATTTCTGCTCAGGTTCCGGCTCTTGGCGGAGGAAGGTTGGCGGACGAAACGTCGTGGTCGAGAACTCCTCGTCGCCCTGAAAGACATCCTGACCCGCCTTCTTGGGTGCAAAGACGAGGACATAGGCAAGGGCAGCGCCAACGAGCAGTATCACCGCCCCGCCGAGCACTTGCTTGCGCTTCACCCGCTGGTCGCGCACCTCGCTCTGGTCGGCTTCCAGCATCGCTTCGAGTTCTGGCGATCGTTTCATTCGTTGCCGCTCCTTCTGCGCGTCGTCGCCTTGTTGTCGAAGACCGGCCCCATGATGGCAGGGTCCGGTGCGCCGAAGTCGGGCTTGCGGAGATTGAAAATGCAGGTCCACTGATTGCCGTCGCGCAGGGTGTACTGTGTGGCGGTGCCATCGACGACGATGTAGTCGCCCTCGCGCCGAAAGTTGCGCAGCGTCTCGGTGAAGTCGGCATTGACCGCGAAAATCGCCGGGGCCCTGGCTTCAAATTTGAAGAAGGTCTTCCTGCCGTCGTCGAAGACCACCAGCGGCTTCAGGCTGCCGTCGCCCGAGAAGGAATAGTCGATGTTGACGTTGGCCTTGTCGATGCCGGAAATGTTCGGATAGGCGGTCCGGGCCTCGGCTTCCTTACGCAACGAGGCATTCAGATCCTTGTCGGGATAGATGAAGCGGATGCCGAAGATCTTTTTGTTGTCCTCCGGCGCGAAGTCGCTGAGCTCGAGATAATAGATGCGTTTGGTGGTCACCACGTTCATGTTGGTGGCGGCGTTCTTCGCCTTCGGCTTTACGAAGAGGATGTTGCCCTTGTCGGTCGGCACCACGTCCCAACTGTCGCTGTCTCCAACGGCGATCGTCTCGAACTTTTCGCCCTCATCGAAGATAATCATGGTCGAGATGCCGTAGGTCGCGAAGACGCGCACGACGTTGTTCGGCTGGTAGACGATACTCGTGACGCGTGGATCGAGCCGGCCGGGAGAAGGCGTTTCGGCAGCCCATGCGCCTGCAATAGTGGCAAGGCTGATCATGAGGAAAATGGGGAAATGTCGGGTCACTGACCGCTCCCCACCACCGTCTCCTGGTCGCGCCGGTAGTCGTAGACCTGGAACCCCAATGGGTTTTCGAAGCGCCACTCGTTGGTGGCGGGCGTGTCGGTATAACGGTAGCGCACCACGGCGATCCAGTGGCGGACGATCGAATCTGTATCCGAAATCTCCGTTGTGGAGAAGCGCACAATGCCGGTGCTGTTGTTGGGGAAGGTCACGGACGCGATCTCGGTCATGACGCGTGTGTTGCGGCCATAGGCTTTTGCCGGGTTCTTCGGATTGGTCTTGCTGTGGAAGTCCTGTAGCTCGCGGGCTGCATTGCCCGTAGAGAGCAGAGCGGCGATCCCGAAATTCTGCTCAATCGCATAAGGATCGTAGCCTTCGCGGGCACGAATGTAGCGGACGATGTTCGCCTGGGTGATTGCCTGCTGTTCGGTGAGGGCGACGGGCCGCGTGAGTCCCGTCTTTACCTCGACATAGCCGGTGTTCTTGTCGACTTCAACGATATAGGGCTCGAAGCTTTTGAGCGGTACCAGCATGACAAGGGCGATCAGGCTGAGCAACGTGATCGTGCCGAAGATCATCGTCACGAACCAGGCAAGCGCCCGCGATCGTTTCGCTCGTCGGACGATCTCCTGCTCCCAAATCTCTCCGCTCTGATAATAGGTTCGTAAATCAAGGTCTTTGACGTCAGCCATATTCTCTCATCTTCTCGAAAATCACTGCTCAAGTCGGGTTGCCCTGTTGGGATATTCTGCTTTGCATGGCTGATTTGACCGCGGACCCGTCGTCTCCCCCGCCGCCCCGGATTCGGTTCCTTAAACTGAAACCGGCCCGATAGGCGCCGCGCCCCGCCGCTTCGCTGCCGCGTGCCATGGCCAGCGGGTATCGGATTCCAAATCGATGCGAGATGCCGGTTGCAGCACCTCCGACGCCTGACGCAATGCCGCCGGCAATCCCTTGGCCGATCGACTGGATGTAGAGCATGACGACCCCGCCGGCGATGCAGAGCAGCAGGAAGCCGGCGGTATCCGCCAGCGCCAGGGTCCTCGAGCCGCTCGCCGCATCGATCTTGGACAGTTCCGGATTCATCGCGGCGATCAGAAAGGCGGCGACGACGTAGATGAAGAGTGGGATCAGTGCATAGGTCAGGACCTGATTGAACCAGCCCATGCCATAGCGGCGGCTTCGATCGAACAGAAAACACGAAACAAAAATCGGTGCGGTGCCGATCAGCACCCACAGCATCACCTTGGCAAGGATCAGGATGGCAAGGGCCACAGCGATGAACACACCGGCGCCGACCATGATCAGGAGGCCAATCATGCTGGGGAGGATCGAAAAATAGCCCGACTGCTCGGCGAAGACTGAGGCCGCCTGATTGGCCGTTTGCCAGATCATCGACATGCCATTGGTGGGCTCGGTAATGCCGGTTCCGGAGGCAGCCAATATCGCCCGGCCGACATCTTCCGGTGTGTCGTTGATCCAATGATAGACAAAATTATTGAAATTGCCCCAGGAGCTGACGAGAAGCAGGATCATCACCATGCGAATGATGCGTAGCACGATCTCGCCAACCCCTAGGCGCGCCGTGCCCATCACGAGCTGCAGACCGTACCAGGCGACGTAGACGACCAGCATCAACCGCAAAAGCGGCAATATCTCGTTGCCGACGATCGTATAGGCCTGCTCCGAAAAAGTCGCGCCGGAGTTCTCGATGCGCTCGAGAAGATCGCCGAGGAAATCCTGCATCTTACTCCTGTGCCTCCTGAACGCCGATCGCGGCGAATGCCGCTGCCGGATCGTTGACGGCTCGCATCGGTCCGCATTCGCGTCTGTGGTCCTCGGCGAAGGACATCAGGTTTGTCGGCCGCTTGCAGGGCGCTGTTTTCTCTTTGACGGTCCCGCAGGCTGTCGCCGCAAGGGCCAGCGCCGCAACCAGGAGCAAACCGAGGATTCGTTGCATCGTCAGTTCCCGTATGTAAGCGTCTTCTTGGTGTTGGAGATATCGGTGAGGCGGCGCTGGTTTTCGGCCTGCAATGAGGTGACGGCACCGTTCATCACGCCGATCAGCTCGTTGAGCGTCAGGCCAGATTGCACCTGAAGCTGTGTGTTCTGGTCGATCGAGCCTTTGATGTCCTGAGCAGTGCCGATTTGGGCGCCCGCCTGCTCGAAGGCGCTGCGACGGCTCTCGATCGCCTGTTGAGACCCGTTAATAAGAGCGGAAACGCCGAGCAAGGTGTTCACCAGTTGCTCATACGACTTGTCGCCGGAGAAACTGCTGTTCTCCTTTCCGGATAGTGACTTCACCAGTCGCAGACCGTTGATGAACGCGGTTGCCGCCTTTGTAATATCGGCGCTCATGCTGCCAAAGTTCGGCACGCCGTCTTTCAGGATGCTGTCGAAGGAAGGGATTGTCGCGACGCTGAAGCCATTGCCGATGGCGAGGCTCTTCAGCGGCCCGGCCATGCTGCCACGATCCCCGGTGACAGCCTGCAACGTCTCTTCGACCGTGGTCAGAATGTTCTTGTTGGTATCGAGGATCTGGCCGGTCGTCGCCGCCGTTTTCTTGGCGACCTCGTAGTTGGTGCGGTCGATGACCGGCACGTCGGCCAATGCAGACGCAGGAAATGCAAGCAGCGCGAGGCCGCCCCAAAGGATCGTTCTCATCTCTCGATTCTCCCATCATTGAGGCTCCAGCATCAGCTGGACCTGGTTCTCATTTTCCCGTCTTTCGACGCAGGCCTGTTCCTCATCGCTCCAAACAAGATTCTGGCGCGCGTCGCATGGGTGCGTGGCGTCGCTCGGCTTTTCATCATCCCTGTCGGGGGTGGCGGTGCGCGACGAGCCGGAGAGGTGAGCAGATGAGACGGCGTTTCGCGAATTGACGAGACCGGCCATCGCGGTGGCGAGCTTGATGATGTTGTTCATCATCTCGAGATTAGCATTGCGCGCGGTGGAATTGTGGTCCCAGCTATCCTGGAT
>NZ_JABEPH010000247.1:0-9088 GCF_013004495.1 Rhizobium sp. SEMIA 4085 | reverse complement strand
AGTCGCTCCTGCTTTTCGTGGGCTCGCAGAGGTGCTTAAGAGACCGGTCCAGTCCGCCTTGGGATTCGTGCGGCTCGAGCGGCTTTCGACAAACCACGGATGCTGGTCGGAGGTATGCGAGATCACCTGGTCGATGATGACTTTTAACCCCAGCGAATGGGCGACACCCATCATCTCGTCGAAATCATCAAGCGTCCCGAAGATCGGATCGACGTCGCAGTAGTCCGAGACGTCGTAGCCCATATCAGCCATCGGCGATTTGAAGAAGGGCGAGAGCCAGATCGCATCGACGCCGAGATTGGCGATATGCGGGAGGCGGCGGGTAATGCCCTTGAGGTCGCCAAGACCGTCACTGTTCGTATCCTGAAACGACCGTGGATAAACCTGATAGATGACCGCACCCCGCCACCAGTCCGCTGCCTGTATCGCCATTTGCCGGATTCTCCGCGCCATTCGAAATGCGCACAGACTAAAGCCCGGAAAACAAAAAACAACCGCGCCGATGACCTCTTTTGGGCGGGACGCTCATAGCAAAGAAAACGCCGCCTGCGGGCTTGTCCACACCTTTAGCAACCCTCTTTCATTGGGGGTTGCAACGCCAAACCTTTGCGATAAGGTGCGCATTGACTTGCACGTAACAGGTCAAAAACCGGGAACAAATGACTAAGAATAGGCAAAAAAGCCTGGAAAGGTGGCCCAATATGACTCATACAACGAAAAAATTTCTAGCCTCAGCAATGCTTGGCACATTGCTGGCTTTCTCGGCCCACGCGGCCACGCTCAATATCCACAATGGCGGCGATCCGGCATCGCTCGATCCGCAAAAGCTCTCCGGCGACTGGGAGAATCGCATTGCCGGCGACATCTTCGAAGGACTCGTGGCCGAAGATGCTAAGCTCAATCCGATTCCGGGCCAGGCCCAAAGCTGGACCGTTTCGGACGACGGCAAAGTCTACACCTTCAAGCTGCGCGACGGCATCAAGTGGTCCGACGGCCAGCCGGTAACGGCCGGAGACTTCGTCTTCGCCTTCCAGCGCCTCATGGACCCGAAGAATGCCGCCGACTACGCCTATCTGCAGTTCACCGTCAAGAATGCCGAAAAGATCAACAAGGGCGAGATCACCGATTTCAGCCAGCTCGGCGTCAAGGCAATCGACGATAAGACGCTCGAGATTACGCTCGAAGCCCCGACGCCGTACTTCATCGGCGCGCTCACTCACTACACCGCATATCCATTGCCGAAACACGTCGTCGAAGCCAAGGGAGCGGACTGGGTCAAGATCGGCAACATCGTCACCAACGGCCCCTACAAGCCCGTCGAGTGGGTGCCGGGGTCGCACGTTACAACCGTCAAGAATGACCAATATTATGGTGTCAAAGACCTGAAGATCGACGGCGCGAAGTTCTTCGTGCTTGAAGACCAGGAAGCCGCGCTGAAGCGCTACCGTGCCGGCGAGTTCGACATCCTTACTGACTTCCCGACCGATCAGTACGAATGGATGAAGAAGAACCTGCCCGGTCAGGCGCACGTGGCGCCGTTCTCCGGCCTCTATTACTACGTGATCAACTCGAGCAAGCCGCCGTTCAGCGACAAGCGCGTCCGCCAGGCTCTTTCGATGGCGATCAATCGCGAGGTCATCGGCCCGCAAATTCTCGGAACAGGTGAACTGCCCGCTTATTCGTGGGTGCCGCCGGGTACGGCCAACTACGGCGAGCCGGCCTACGTCTCCTGGAAGGATTTGCCCTACAGCG
The DNA here is from genome assembly GCF_013004495.1 of Rhizobium sp. SEMIA 4085. Lineage (NCBI taxonomy): Bacteria > Pseudomonadati > Pseudomonadota > Alphaproteobacteria > Hyphomicrobiales > Rhizobiaceae > Rhizobium > Rhizobium sp. SEMIA 4085. The sequence continues at coordinate 7,336 of NZ_JABEPH010000247.1, read as the reverse complement.
AGAAGGTCGTCGAAGCTAAGAAACTGCTTACGGAAGCAGGTTTCGGCCCTGACCGTCCACTAACGGCACAGCTCAAGTATAACACCAACGACAACCACAAGCGCATCGCCGTGGCGATTGCCGCCATGTGGAAGCCGCTCGGCGTGAATATCGAACTCGTCAATGCCGAGACCAAGGTGCATTATGATCAGCTGAAAAGTGGCGAAGTGGAAATCGGCCGCGCCGGGTGGCTTGCCGATTACAACGATCCGGACAACTTCCTGAACCTGCTCGTTACCGGCGTTCAGATGAACTATGGCCGCTGGTCTAGCCCTGAATACGACAAGCTGATCAAGGAAGGCAACGCGCAGACGGATCTGGCAAAGCGCGCCGAAATCTTCAAGAAGGCCGAGCAGCTGGCGCTGGACGATTCCGCCGCCCTGCCGATCTACTATTACGTCTCGAAAAACGTCGTCTCGCCGAAGATCGAGGGCTTCGTCGACAACGTGCAGGACATCCACCGTACGCGCTGGCTGTCGATGAAAGAGTAAGGAAAACGGCCCTTCCCGCGGACTGCGGGTAGGGCCGGTCCACGATCATGATCAAATATGCACTCCGTCGATTGCTGTCGACGATCCCCGTTCTCTGGATCGCCGTCACAGCCTGTTTTTTCGTTTTGCGCCTTGCCCCCGGCGGCCCCTTCGATGGCGAAAGGCCATTGCCGCCGGTCATCATGAAGAACCTTGCGGCCCACTACAATCTGGATAAGCCGCTGATCCAGCAGTATATGATCTATGTCGGCGACCTGCTGAAAGGCGATCTTGGCCCGTCCTTCGCCAGCGAAGATTTCACCGTCGGGCAGCAGATCATGATCGGTCTGCCGTATACCTTTACGATCGGCACCGCCGCCTTCCTGCTCGCCATCCTTGTCGGCGTCATCGTCGGCTGTCTTGGGGCGCTCTACCAGAACAAGACGCCCGACTATACCCTGGGCGCACTCATTCTGATCGGCGTCGTGCTTCCCAACTTCCTGATCGCCCCGATCCTGCAGCTCGTTTTCGGTATCCGTCTCGGATGGCTCCCAGTCGGCGGCTGGGGTGACGGCTCCTTCAAGTTCCTTGTCATGCCGATCGTCGTTCTGGCGCTGCCGCATGCCGGCCGCATATCGCGCATCACCCGCGGCTCGATGATCGAGGTCATGAACCAGAACTTCATCCGGACCGCCAAGGCAAAAGGCATCGGTCCGCGCCTGACGGTCATGCGCCACGCGCTGAAACCCGCCATGATGCCCGTCGTCTCCTATCTCGGACCGGCGGCAAGCTATCTTCTCACCGGCTCGCTGGTTGTCGAGAGCGTCTTCGGACTGCCCGGCATCGGCCGCTATTTCATCACTGCAGCGCTGAACCGCGACTACGGCATGGTTCTTGGAACGGTCATCTTCTACATGGTGCTGATCGTCTTCCTCAACCTTCTCGTCGACATCGCCTATGCGTGGCTCGATCCGAAAGTGAGAAACCGATGATCCTCAACCCCGCAAAACGCGAGCTGCTCGCCGCCGAGTTGCTGCAGGCCGAAGGCCTAGCCCCCGAAGGCCGTTCGCTCACCAAGGATGCTCTTCGGCGCCTGTCACGCAACAAGGCCGCGGTAATCTCCATCGCGGTGCTGGCGCTGCTCGTCCTCCTCGCCTTCCTCGGCCCTTACTTCATTCCCTTCAACTATGAGGATCCGGACTGGGCCGCCTTCCGCACGCCCCCGGACTTTGCAAGCGGGCATTACTTCGGCACCGATCCGAATGGCCGCGATCTTCTGGCCCGCGTGCTTTACGGCACCCGTGTCTCGCTTGCCGTCGCGCTGACGGCAACCGTCGTCTCCGTCGTCATCGGCGTGCTCTACGGCGCCGTCTCCGGCTATATCGGCGGCAGGCTGGATTCGATCATGATGCGTTTCGTCGATATCATGTATGCCCTTCCCTACATCCTGTTCGTCATCCTGCTGATGGTGATCTTCGGCCGTAACGTCTATCTGCTCTTCGCCGCGATCGGCGCGCTGGAGTGGCTGACCATGGCCCGCATCGTCCGCGGCCAGACGCTGTCGATCAAGCAGCGCGAATTCATCGAGGCTGCACGCGCCTCCGGGCAGAGGCCTTTCAAGATCATCCTCAAGCACGTCATTCCGAACCTGATCGGCCCGGTGGTCATCTTTGCGGCCCTCACCGTTCCCGAAATCATCGCCACGGAGAGCTTCCTTTCCTATCTCGGCTTCGGCGTTCAGGAGCCGCTGACCTCGCTCGGCACGCTGATTGCCGAAGGCACCGATGCAATGGAGAGCATGCCCTGGCTGCTGGTCTTCCCGGCAAGCTTCCTCGTCGCCCTGCTGCTCAGCCTGCTCTTCATCGGCGACGGCCTGCGCGACGCGTTCGACCCGAAGGATCGCTAACGATGACCGACAACCTTCTCGAACTCAAAGACTACTCGATCACCTTCGAAACGCCGGACGGCCAGGTGAAGGCCGTCTCCAACATGAACCTCACGATCAAGCGCGGCGAGCGCATCGCGATCGTCGGCGAGTCCGGCTCCGGCAAAAGCCAGACTTTCCTTGGCATCATGGGATTGCTCGCCAAGAACGGCAAGACCAGCGGCCAGGCGCTGCTCGAAGGCAGGGATGTGCTGTCGCTGAAGCCACGTGAACTCGATCGGGTGCGCGGCAAGGACATGGCCATGGTTTTCCAGGATCCGATGACCGCCTTGAATCCGTCTCTCAGGATTTCCCGCCAACTGACGGAACAGCTTGAGGTTCATCGCGGTTTCACGGCGCGCGCAGCCTCAGCCGAAGCGCTCGATATGCTGAAGCGGGTCGGCATCCCCGACCCCACGCGTCGCTTCAACCTCTATCCGCACGAGCTCTCGGGCGGCATGCGCCAGCGCATCGTGATTGCCATGGCACTGCTCACCAAGCCGAAGCTGCTGATTGCCGACGAGCCCACCACCGCGCTCGATGTCACCATCCAGGCGCAGATCCTCGATCTCTTCAACGATCTGACGGCCGAGATGAATACGGCGCTCGCGATGATCACCCACGATCTTGGCGTCGTTGCCGGCCTCGCCGATCGCGTCGCGTTCATGTATGCCGGCCGCATAGTCGAGGAAGCGCCGGTCGACGAGCTCTTTGAAAATCCGGCACATCCCTATACGGCGGCGCTGCACGCAGCGATCCCGCGCCCGGACCAGGACGTCGACCAGCTCGTCGTCATTCCCGGGCGGCCGCCGAACCTGCAGCACCTGCCGAAGGGCTGCAACTTCTCGCCGCGCTGTCCCAAGGTAGAAGACGATTGCATCGATCGTCCGCCGCCGCTCGAAACGCTTTCACCACGCCATTGCGCAGCCTGCTTCCACCCCTTCCCGCGTATCGAGGAGCTTCTCAATCATGGCTGAACGATCGCTGTTGCGGGTCGAGAACCTGACGACCCAGTTCGAACTGCCCTCCAAAGGCTTCTTCAAGCCGCCGGTGATGCTGACGGCCGTCAACAATGTCAGTTTCGACTTGAAGGAGGGCCGCACGCTCGGCATCGTCGGCGAATCCGGCTGCGGAAAGTCCACGCTCGGCCGCTCCATCCTGCGGCTTCTACGCTCGCAGGAGGGCCGCATCCTCTGGCAGGGCCGCAACTTGCTAAACCTGTCGGACGAAGAGATGCGCGCCGCGCGCCGCGACATGCAGATCATCTTCCAGGATCCGATCGCATCGCTCGACCCGCGCATGACGGTCGGCGACATCATCGCCGAGCCGCTGACCGTCTTCGAGCCGAAACTTTCCAAAGCGCAGCGCCTCGAACGTGTGCGCGAGATCATGACTGCTGTCGGCCTCGTGCCGGAAATGATCAACCGCTACCCGCATGAGTTTTCCGGCGGTCAGGCACAGCGCATCGGCATTGCCCGCGCGGTCGTGACGAGGCCGAAGCTCATCATCTGCGACGAGCCGGTATCTGCCCTCGACGTTTCGATCCAGGGGCAGGTCATCACGCTCCTGCGCAAGCTCCGGAAAGAGTTCGGCCTGACGCTGATCTTCATCAGCCACGACCTTTCCGTCGTGCGGCTGATCTCGGACGACGTGCTGGTGCTCTATCTCGGCAAGGTGGTGGAAGCCGGTGATTGCCAGACGGTCTTCGAACATCCTGCGCATCCTTATACGCAGGCACTCTTTTCGGCCGCACCCATCCCCGATCCGAAGCTTGCCCGCCAGCGCACACGCATTCGCCTTCAGGGCGATCCGCCCTCGCCGCTGAACCCGCCGAAGGGCTGCGTCTTCTCGCCCCGCTGCTGGAAGGCGACGGATATCTGCCGGACGGAAATGCCGCCGACCGAGCATGTGCGCCCGGGTCAAACGGCAGCCTGTTACCATATGGACCGGTAAATCGCGTCCGCTCTGGGTCAGCTCGCGCGCAACACGCGCGTTGCCCAGCGCCTGCCCCGGAGCGGAACAATCGCGCTCCGGGGCAGTTCTCCCCTTACACAAGCATGCGGGTCACAGCAGGGTTCCGAAGGAGGAGAAATTGCTCAAGCTGATATCCAATGCCGGCCTTGTGCTGGCGCTCACATTCGGGGGCGCTGTCGCGCCCGCATCCTTTGCTCAGGCTCAGGACGTCCAGTTCCGTATCGGCCCGGACGGCGTGGGTATCTACGAACGCGATCGCGATGATCGTTATCGCGACGACTACCGCCGGGGCTGCAGCCCGCGCGAGGCACAAATCGCCGCCCGCGATTCCGGCCTTCGCCGGCCTGAGGTCGTCCGTGTGACGAGGCGCAGCGTCACGGTGCAAGGCTGGACCCGTTATGGCCCGGACCGCATCGTCTTCGCCAACCGCCGCGGCTGCCCGGAGATCGGATAGGCAAACGAACGATCTGCGACATGAGCCCGCCGTCACGCCGGCGGGCTTTTTCACCACTATTTCTGAGGTTTGCGCCCCGTTTGTGAGCCTGTAACTCTTGACGATTGCCCTTCCACTCGCCTTCGCCATGAGGATTGCCCAACGTGGTGGGCATTCTACCATGAAAACACACAGGCCTAGACGCTGATGCAGCGCTGCTTTTGCCACCGCCTTTCCGGCCCAGGCCGAAGATCTGACGTTCAAGCACATCAACGGCGGGCATCGAAGAGTGGGAGGATGATGTCTCCGGCAAGCAGGTCCTGAAGCCGGGCGAAACGATCAGCATCACCATCGCCGATGGCCGCGATGTCTGGAAATACGACATGCGCTTCGAATTCGACGAGGCTTCCGACCTCTGTTCGACCGAGGACCGGCAGGCTCTCTGCCAGCTCGGCAGCTACACGATCCACGAAAGCAATCCGCCATTGGCCTCAAACCTGTCTCGCAAGCGGGCGGGGCTGGTTATTCCGGTGGCTGCCGTCCAACCGGCAATGCCTGCGCTTGCCTCCAAACGCCTCTGCGCGTAATCAGCAGACGCGGAGAATTTTCGGGAGGCAGTTTTGAACGGACGGTTCTTATCGATCGGTGAGTGCATGGTGGAGCTTTCGCAGGCAGGCGGCGGCCTGCTGAGAAAGGGTTTCGCCGGCGATACGCTGAACACCGCCTGGTACGCTCGCGCCTGCATACAGCCCGCCTGGAGCGTCGATTATTTCACCGCGCTTGGCGATGACGCCATGTCGGACGAGATGATCGCCTTCTTCGAAGAAGCAGGCATCGGCACGAATCTCATCAGGCGCATCAAGGGCAAAGCGCCCGGCCTTTACATGATCAACCTCAGGAACGGCGAACGCTCCTTCAGCTACTGGCGCGACAACTCCGCCGCCAGGCAGCTTGCCGCCGATCCCGACCGATTGCGCGAAGCGATCGAAGGTACAGACGTCGTCTATTTTTCGGGCCTCACGCCCGCCATTCTTCCGCGCGAAGACGCCGACACGCTGCTTGCCGAAACCCGCCGCGCCAAGGCCGCAGGAAAATTCGTGGTCTTCGATCCGAACATTCGCCCGCGCCTGTGGGCGAGCTATGACGTCATGCATACGACGATCAGCGAAGGCGCCCGCTCCTCTTCCCTCGTCATGCCGAGCTTCGACGACGAGGCCCTGCATTTCGGCGACGACTCCATCGAAGCCACCATCCATCGCTACCGTGCCCTCGGCGCACCGAACGTGCTGATCAAGAACGGCGCGGACGGCGCGACGCTGAACTTCGCCGGCCAGGAGGACTTCGTACCGGCCGAAACGGTCAAGGAGGTCGTCGATACGACCAGCGCCGGCGACAGCTTCAACGGCGCGTTCCTCGCCAAATATCTCGAGACGAAGGATGCGGTCGCCAGCGCCTGTTTCGCGGTGAAGGTTGCCGCGCGTGTCGTCAGCGAGCACGGTGCACTCGTGGCAAAGGATAAGCTCGGGCTCTGAACCTCGATCGGCAGCCTGTAATAAATCCATCACAGAGAAGCCTCAAAATAAGCACGCGGGAATCACGTTCCTTACGCCCGCTTGGGGTTGTGCCGCTGCCGCCCGATACGGCGTGGCGTGGATGGAAAACGGGACATGCTGCAACATCCGTCGAATAACGATCGCGGCGAGAGCTGGGCCAATAGCGCGCCTGGAAGCTTGCCCGAGAGGCTGGTGATCGTCACCGACGCCTGGCATCCGCAGGTCAATGGCGTTGTCCGCTCGATCGAGAATACCAACCGCGAACTCGCGAAACTGGGGGTCGAAGTGTCCATGGTGACGCCCGAGCGCTTCAGCAGCTTCCCCTGCCCGACCTATCCGGAAATTCGCCTTTCGATCGCCAATTACCGCCGCGTCGCCCGCGAGATCGAAAAGCACAAGCCGTCCTATGTGCATATCGCCACCGAAGGCCCGCTCGGGCTGACGGCGCGGCGCTGGTGCCTGAGTACCCGCATGCCGTTTTCCACCAGCTACCACACGCGCTTCCCGGAATATGTCTCGGCCCGTCTGCCGATCCCGAAGCGCTGGCTCTACGCCTTCGTGAAGTGGTTCCACAATTCCGGCGCCGGCTGCATGGTGGCAACGCCGAGCCTTGCCCGCGAGCTGTCGGAAAAAGGCATCCGCAACCTGATGCCCTGGAGCCGCGGCATCGATGCCGCGCAGTTCCGCCCGATGGAACTGGAAGAAAAGCCTTTCGGCCTGCAGCGCCCCATCTACATGACGGTTGGACGGGGGGCGTTGGAAAAGAACCTGCCCGCCTTCCTCGATCTCGGCCTGCCCGGCTCCAAAGTCGTGGTCGGCGACGGCCCTGCCCGCGACGAGCGGGAAAAGCGCTATCCGGGCGGGTTCGTGACCGGCCTGAAATTCGGTGGGGATCTTGCCGGGATCTATGCACAGGGCTGTGACTGCGTCTTGCCGGCGGGGA
>NZ_JABEPH010000246.1:0-9090 GCF_013004495.1 Rhizobium sp. SEMIA 4085 | reverse complement strand
CACTGCCAGGTCCGCAAGGCCACGCGGCCGACCGGGTCGCCGGACGCCGTGATCGCGGGCTAGGGCGGGGCCACAAGGCGGGCAGCCAGTCCGTCGCCGTCCATCGCGCCGTCGCTGGCGGACTTGCCCGCGGCTTCCAGCGCCTCGGGCCAGTCTGCGGCGAGGGTGGCGATGTCAGTGGAGGCGATCGGCGGCGCAGCCGCGATAGTCAACGGAAACCGCCGACCCGCGCGGTCGGCGCTTGCCATCACCACGCCGGTCATGGGTCCGAAGGCTTCCGGCCCGAGGATAAATCGCAACGCTAGATGAGCCGACACCGAACCTTCCGAAAATCGGTGAACCAGATGCCGGGTGATCCAGCGGTCCCATGGGCCAACGAAGGATGCCGTCAGGCCGCGCGTGACGAAATCCCCCATCGCGGGCAGTTTTCCGAAGAAGCCTGGCAGGATCACAGCTGCGTCGGGCACGAAAACCTCGCAAACATTTTCAAGTCGTAGGGATTGGCCACGCTTGCTGCCCGAAGCTCGAAATCGGCGTAGTGGCCCTGTGCGGCAAGCCGCAGCTTGTAAAGTTCCGGAAGCTCGGTCCCGCTCAACCGGCCGGCCCGCAGCATGCGCAGGAAAGCCCAGCTCCCGGTTTCGCTGACCATCACTTCCGGTGAACCGTCGATCGGCTGGAAGGCAAGGGTAATTACGCCCGTTCCGTCCTTGCCCGGCCAAGTCATCGGCTGGGGGCGAGTTGGGTTGTTGAAATAGGTGAGGCTCTGGCCGTCGACGTTCAACGTCACGCGGCCGACCGTCGGCGAAAGGTCCTTGGGCTCGAGCGTAAAGGTCAAGATCGGTCCGGCACCACCTGGAAAGAGGCTGTCGCGGATCAGCCGGGCCTGTTCCAAGGCGGCTAAAGCTGACGAATCGAGCCGGATGTCAGCGCGCCATTTCCAAGGGTGACGCGTCATGTCGACATAGTTGATCAGCTGATTGTTGATGAAGCTGTCAATCAGCCCGCCCGGACCAAAGACCCGCGCAAAGTCGACCACGTTGACATCGATTGCGCTGTCAGGAATGAACGGATAGCGGTTCGCCAGCGCCGCTTGACAGAAAGGCAACACGTCGGCGCGCCAGATGGCGTTAAGTTCAGAGGTGACCGCTTCCGTTGTAAGGCCGCTCGTGTCGCCGGCGATGCCGGCCAGCCAGTCGTCTAGCGGGTCGGGGAGGGTTATGGCCTGTTTTGCCACCGCCCCTGTGAGTTCCGCCAAGCCGCCTTGCCGCTTTATTGCATCCTGGGCATCGGGACTTGCCGATACGGTCTGCAGCATGTTCGAGAGCGCAGTGAGCGCCGCGACGGCGTCATTGAGTGCTGGAGGTTGGCCGTCGACCTCGGCGATCGCGGCTTTGATGGGTTTGAAATGCTCGGCAACCAGCGTGCCCGAGAGGTCCACTTCAGCCTTGGAGCCGGGGGCGGGCATCAGCTTCACGCCCTTCTTGGCAAGCTTGCCGATTTTGCCGAGCTTGGACAAAAGCTTGGAAGTTGCAGCCGGAGGGACTTTGCCCCCAGCGTCATCTTCAGAACGGGTAAGTTCCGTCTCCTGCACGATGGCGTTCAGCAGCCGCTTCATCGAAGAGTCTGCGCTGGAGAGATCCTTGAGATTTTCGCTCGCCGTCTGGAGGTCTACCAGCGGCGCGAGCCTTACGTCGCGCAGGAAGCTGTCCCACTTCGCGATGTAATCGTCGTAGTAAAGTTTGAGGATGTCCTGGGAAAGCGCGGCGACTGACGGGTTGGCATTTTCCGAGCAGCCTCCGGCGAAGATGGAGCGATCGAGTGCAGCCTGCGTGGCCACGTCCTCCAGGCGCGCAAGAACCACGTTGTGAAAGCCATCATAGGTGAAGGCGCCGCTGATGCCCACTCTAAGGGTCTTGTCCGAGCGTCGAGCGAGAACCTTAAGGCCGTTTGGGCCGACGTGGTCCGCCGGGATCCAATCCTTAAGCGCTCTGACCTCCGTATCTGAGAGCAGTGCATTATAGGCACGCACTGGAAGCGGAATTGAGCAGATGCTCCGCAATGCTTCGCCCACCAGCGCCTCATCGGGCTGGATAAGCGCTTGATCCGCCGCCATGTTGTCGATTGCAGCGAGTTGATGGTCAGCGGCCATCTCGGTCCGGAAGGGCGGCACGGGCGAGAATTCAGGCAATCGCTCCGTCCACCATTGCTTGGCGAATTCGGGGTCCATCGGCGACAATCCGGTCATCATGCGGTACGTCTTCAAGGCGCCGAGAAGGAATTCCGGATCGCGGATCTGACGCCACATCGTCGCCTCGAGCAGCGCGACCATGCGCGGTTCCAATATGTTGCGCAACGAGCGGTGATAGGCGTCGGCCTGTGCCTGTCTGATCTCGGTCGCCGCAGAAGGCCCGATCAAGGCAGCAATGCCACTTGGCGGCTCGGTACGGGCATTCGATACTTCGGTTGCGGCCTCAAGCGCCACATCCAGATCGAGCGGTTCCAGCGGCGCTTGACGCGCAGCAACCGGAGTGAGCGGAAGCTGCAAGGCTTCAAGCTGTTCGGCCTGCGCCGAAAGAGCCGCGTTGTTTTTCCGATAAGAAACCGTAAAGGCCAGACCGGCCACGACAACTGATGCCGCGGCGGCCACTGCAGCGCCGCGCCATATCCAGATACGCCGTTCCTCTGCGGCAGGATCGAATGTGCCGAGGCCCGCCTCCTTGAAGATCACTTTCGTGAGCAGGTCCTTCAGGAAGAAGCTGCGCTTCTCAACCCGCGGCATCGGCGCAGCGAGCTGTGCCGGGAGACCGAAAGAGGAAGCGAGGGATGCCGTCAGGCGGTCGATTGCCGTGCCTTCCTGAGTGGCGGAGGTTAGATAGATGCCGCGCAACCAGGCGCTTTCGGCATAGCGGCTTTCACCGAACACGGTTTCGACCAGCACGCGAATAGGCTCGGAAAGGCTTTCAACCTGTGCCGGGAAGCGGAAGATCTCTGCACGGGCGGTAAGGTTTTCTTCATCTTCAAGACGAGGAACGAGGCGTCGTTCGAGCACGCCAACCAATGCTGCGAGTTCCCGTGTGACCTCGCTGCCGTCGATGCTCGCGCCGGGGGGGAAGGTTGCTCCCCAAACCTGTTCGCGATCGGCCGTCGAGAGCCCTCCGTAGAAAGTCTCGAACCCCTTTATGAGATCGGCTTTGGTCAGCATCAGGTAGACGGGCAGGCGGATCTCGAGCCGTTCCTGAAGTTCGGTCAGCCGTTTGCGGATCTGACGGCCATGCGCCCGAATGGTCGCGTCGCCTTCCAAAAGCGTGTCGATGGCGAGTGCTACGATGACGCCGTTCAAGGCCCGGCGGCCCCGGTGCTTTTTCAGGAGATCGAGGAAGCCCAACCATTCCGCTGCGTCGACGTCGGGTTGGCTTTCCTGTTGAACGTAGCGGCCCGCAGTGTCGATCAGCACCGCCTCTTCGGAAAAGAACCAGTCGCAGTTGCGCGTCCCGCCCACCCCATGCAAATCGTCGGACAGGTCGATGGGGAAGCTCAGTCCAGATTGCCGTAGTGCCGTTGTCTTGCCGGTCGCAGGCGGTCCGATGATGACGGACCAAGGCATCTCGCGGAGAAACTTTCGGCCGCCGATTTTTTGGCGTTTCAGCTCCGCCATCACTTCCCGGAACTTTGCGCCCACGGAGGCGACGCCTTCCTCGGCCGGGCTAGGGGGCGCTTCCGGCGGCGGGGCGATTTCCGAAACGAAAAGGCGATTGGCGCGGATTGCCCGGCGTTGTGCCGCGATCCACCAGATGAGAAACAGCGCGAAGAGAAGGCCAATGATGACCAATCGCACCGTCTCGGACGCTAACGGCGCGCGCTCTCCGACACTGATGATTGGGCCGAAGATCCAGACGATCAGGGACAGCAACACGAGCCCGATGAAGGTCCAGAGCCAGCGCGAGGTTAGGATCGCCCAGAGGAAGCGGAAGATCGCCATCTCAGAGCCCCTTCTCGATCAGGAGCTCGATGCGGCGGTTGGCAGCCCGGCCTTCGCGAGTGTCATTTCTGGCAAGGGGGAGCGTCGCCGCACGTCCTTCCGATTTCAAGCGCTCAGGCGGCAAGCCGCTTGCACGCAGTAAAGCGGCAATCGTTGCGGCGCGAGCCTCGGAGAGGCGTTGGTTGTTGGATAGCGGATTGGAGGCCTGGAGCGGAACATTGTCGGTATGTCCGATAATCGTGACACTTCTGATCAGTTCGGCATTCTCCTTGATAACAGCTGCGACGGAGGCGACGAGCGGCTCGAAGCTTTTCGTCAATTCGGGCCGGGCAGACTGGAAAAGCTCCGGAGCGCTCGACTGAAGCAGGAGTGTGACCCGAGAGGCGTTTTCATTGCCCGTCAAGGCCGGCAGAAGCGCAGGAGGTGCGGCGGCACGGAATTCCGGCAGCAGCTCAAGGACGACAGGTTCGACGCGCGGCGCATCCGGTGCCGGCGCGCGCTTTTCCGGCCGATAGATCTCGGCACGCTCCGGCGGCGGGATCGCCCGAACGAGCGTAGCAAGTTCTTCCGCCTTGGCGCCTAGCCGCATCGACAGAAGCACGTAAATCGCCGTCGCGAGCGCCACAGCCACGACTGCGAGCACCCAGATCGGAACGGCAAAGCGGGAAGGCTCGTCGGCTGCCGCGACACCCTCCCACCTGGGCGAGAGCGGCGCGCCTTCGGCATCCGCGTCCCGCAGGAAGCGAGCGGCTGCAGCGCGAACGGCGCTGATGGAGCGATCGCCCGCACGCCCTGGCACCCGATATTTGCCGCGGAAACCAAGCGCCAGACAGAAGTATTGCAGCTCCAGCAGTTCACGATCGCGGCCGGGATAGCGCTCCAGCTCCTCCAGCCTGGCAAAGAACTGCGCTCCGGCATCCACGTCGCCGCGGAGCATGACGACCAGCGGCTGGCGCGGCCAGGCGCTGGAGCCGCCCCAAGGCGTATTGAGCGCCAGATCGTCAAGCAGGGAGGCGACAGCCCAGGCAGCCGCATCTGCCCGCGCCAGGCTTGCGCCGGAGGCCACGGCCGCATCGCGCGCCGAAACCAGCTCCTCCATAAGCCTGGTCCGCAGGGCTTCCGGATTGCCCGGTGGCAATGCATTCTCGAGTTCAGGCGCAAATTCAAGCAAGGTGGCGAAAGCGTTGATCAGCGTGTTGGGGTGGGATCGCGCGCGTCTCGCCAATGCGCCGGTGGGAATGACAGGCATTGCCCCCGCCGGCGGGCGGATGCGTGTACGGCCCTGATCTTCCGAGAGGCCGAATGGATCCTCACTTGCCATGGTGCTACCTATTTACCGAATAGCAGTCGACCTGTGGTTCGCTGGGCAAAACGCCGGAAACTCCGATCACGAAGCCGGGCGAGCGCAGAAGCGATTCCCAATGCTCGCTGCGTTGATCGAGCTCAAGGCAGAGACGGTCTCCGTCGTAGGGGATCTCGCGGGGCTGCGAGTGAAGGGGCTTGAGGCGGATGCCGGGCAGTCGCGACTTCCACAACGCCTCGAATTCGTCCGCAGCACCGACGGTCACCTGATTGACGAAGATCTTGCGCAATGCCTCGTCAGACATGTCGCACCCAACGCGCACAACGATGCGGCTGGCCGTTAGCAGTTCGGGATTGTCGACGCGGACCTTCCAGACGTTGGTCGCGTGCTTCAGAACCGGAAGAGCCCGCGACTTCGGCTCGACATAGCGCAGGCTCAAGATCAGCGAGCGCAATGTGGCGGCGAGTGCGGCAAAGGCCGGCCCCGGCGTCATATGCTCATAGGTGGGAAGCTCGCTCAGCCGCCGGGAGCCCGATCCGTAGGTTGCCATTCGGCCAGCCAGCCCACTGAGCTCCAGAAAGAGCTCGGCCGGATGAAAAACCTCCTGAGGGAGCATGTGCGCCAGTCGCGGGCGCGCACTGTTGGCGAGATCGAGCACTAGGAGATTTTCCACGCTGCGGCCGGGGCCGCCAAGCACCATCTTTCCATGCGCTTCGGCTATGCGGTCGAGCCCCGTGATTACCTCCTGCAGAAGCTGGCCGTAGAAGGGCACCGCACCGGTTGCGAGTGCCGGCGGCAGGAAATTTTCGGAGATCGCCACACTGCCGTCGGAGAGCAGCCCCATAACGTTCGTCACCGGCATTGCCGTGTAGCCACCGGTCGCCTGCGCCGGCGAGAGAAGCAGGGCTTGCGGCCGGGCGATCTCGATCTCTTCCGGATCAGCGCCCCCGTGGACGGCATCGCGTATCCACTCGATCCGTCCTCTAAACCGTGCTCCGGTTGGTTCGCGGTGAGCCGGGTCGAAGCTGGCGCCGCCGGGTGGCTCCAAGGGCAGGGCGAGCTGCACCGCTCCCGCGCCCATGTCACCCGTGATTGTCAAAGGTGTGGGGGCGTCCATCGTTTCCGGTATGGCAAACGGGGTGCCGTCCGGAAAAATGCCGCGGGCCGACGTTACGCCCACCCGCCCGGCTTCCAGCTGTGCGGCATCGAGCGTGAGGGACCTGAAACCGAAGGTCTGCAGCCGTCCAGCCTGCAGCGCGCCCCTCACCAAGGCTTCGGTATAACGGTCTTGCTGCTGGAAATGCTGCGTCCGGAGGAAGAGCCCCTCGGACCAAAGCACCTTGTTGATATCCGTCATGCTGAACGCCCTCCATTCAGGCGAGCGCGAGCGCCATACCGCCGCGGCCTAGTACGACATTCGCAGTCACCGTCGATTCCGGCCTGATCGGCACGCTCCGTCGCCAGGTGCGACCGCCCGGTTCCCGGAACAGTGCAACAAGACCGAGGAACGTGGCTTCTGGCGGGAACGCGACCGTCTTTGAGGCGCTTGCACCCGGGGCGACCGTCATTTGCTCGGACCCGACGAGGTCTGCTCCGAGCGCGCCGGACGGATCGGATTGCAGGGCGAAAATATCGGCAGAGTTGAATTTTCCGACATCCTTCAGCCGAAGAATAAGGAGGGTCACCGGACGTTCCCCACCACCAGCGGCCGCATTCATCCCCGCTTGTCCCGTCGCCGTGACCGTTACGGTCGACGATTTTGGCGGGCCGCCCATGCAGGCGGAAAGCGCGCCTGTCGCGCCAATCACCATGATAAAGTCGCGTCGGTTAAGCATCAGTCGTTCTCCCTCTCTTCATAGCCGTCTCGAAAGTCGCTGCCGATCTCGCCCAGGAAGCGCGTCGACGCACTTTTGGCGATCTCGCGATAGCGTTTCTCATAAAGCTCCCAGAGCTTTGCCCGCCTGCCACCGGCAAGCAGGGCATCCAACGCGGAGTGCGATTTCAGTTCGCTTTCCAAGGTCGCCGGGTCGAAGCGGCCAATCATCCTGGCGAGCGCCGCTTGGACGCCGCGCCACGTTCGCACGTGGTGGTGTGCGAGATCGCGGATGGAACTGCCGATGGCGGCCTCAGGAGGAAGAAAGCCGGCCTGGCGCTGCGCCAGGAAGGTCGCGATCACATCGTCCACCGTGGGAAGGAATTTAAGAGGGTTGACCTCGGATGCTCCAACCACAGTCTGGGCGATCCTCGCTTCGCCTTTTTCTTCGGTGCGCTTGCGCAGGAGATGCATCAACCCTTCCAGCATCATCCGGTATTCCCGGCCGAAACTCTCCATCTGGGCGACCGGATCTGATGTCGTGAAATCATCGGCGCCGAGCCCCAGTCCCCGCAGGAAGGCGTCGCGCAAGGCGGTTTCGGTTTTTGCCGTCCTTTCCTGCATTGGCTTTGCTTGTGGTTTCGGGGCAGGGCGCGGTTCGGCTGGGGGCTCCGTGACAGACTGCTCGGGCGGCGTTGTACCGGGTAAAGAAAAATCCCAAGCCCCCTTGTCCTGACCCGATGCTGGCAACGGATCAAGGCTGAAGGGATCGTCGAACATGGGCGCCCCTTTTGCTGTCTCGCCCCTGCCTGCTGCGGCGAATGCCCCTGCGGCTGGTTGTTCGAATGGATCGGGCAATCCCGCCGGCCGCGGGGGGGGCGCTGCCGGCTCCCTGCGCCCGGAGAAGAAATCGTCCCGCTCGAAGCCGACCGGCGGTGGGGAAGCCGGCTGGTCAGACGCCCGCTCCGTCGACGTCGCCTGGAAATCGACGCGGACGACATAATTTCCGAGCTGCAGCCGCGCTCCGTCATGCAGCGGGGCGGAGTTCCCAAGCCCAAGCGGCGTGCGCGACCCATCGATGAAAAGCCCGCCGCTGGAGGTGTCCGTCACCACATACTGGCCGCGAACGCAGGCGATCGTGCAATGAGCGCGTGAGATATACATGTCGGGATCGTCGATCCGCCAGTCTGCGTCTGCGCTGCGCCCGATGACGAGCTCTCCCTCGACGAGCCGCATCTGGCGCACGGCTTGGGGTCGGGGGGCTTGCTCGAGAGTAAGGATGAGGCTCATGCCACAGCCTCCGGCATTTCCGGCCGCCAGCCAATGATGGTGCGTATGCACAGATCATCTGCGTCACTGCGATCTTTCGGTCGAGCGAGCCAAGCGATCTGTCCGATCCGCGCTGCTCCCATTTTGGCCGCGGGAACTTCGTCCCGCCTGAGCACGAGCCTTACGTCGACATCGAGCCCGTATCCCACGAGATCGCGGATCGCGGTCTGCAGGGTTTCGCGCCGTTCGCAGCCCGGTAGGAAAGCTACGTAGTCGGCAAGCGTCAACGGGCCGATGGAGAGCTCTATCCTTTGCTGCCGCTGGAACGTCCTCGGTCCGATCGTGGCGCTTCGTCCGAGTTGCACATGCGCGCCGCCAAGCCGGGACTGGAGCCCGTTTGGTATAGGCATAAAGGTGCCGACAAATTCGCGAAGCCGAACCGGCACCTTCAAGAGGTCGGCAAGAAACAGGGTGAGCCTCTCCGGCCCGTCTACCTGATGGGCAAGCGCCGGAGCGTGAGAGAGCTTCGTGGCATCGATAGCTGCGTACCCATCATGGGCCCTACCACACAAGCCAAGGCCGGCCAGGGCTGCCGACATTACGCGAATACGGCCGCCGTCTGGGCGCCTGACCTGCACAGCCGGATGAGCGTCGGCCCACGCCCGGGCACAGAGAGCGATCATCCGATGATGAAGAATATTCACGTAATCGACGACGGTCGTATAG
>NZ_JABEPH010000021.1:0-29602 GCF_013004495.1 Rhizobium sp. SEMIA 4085 | reverse complement strand
CCGCGGCCATTGGTTTCCATGCCGATTTCACGCGCCGTCGCAGTCGAACGGAACCAATGCTTCAGGACGCCGTCCTCGATCATCACCAGACGCTCGCCGGAAATGCCTTCGCCATCGAAAGGACGCGAGGACGGGCCGCGCACAATCAGCGGATCGTCGGTGATCGAAAGGCCGGATTTCAACACCTGCTGGCCCATCTTGTCGCGCAGGAAGCTGGATTTGCGCGCGACCGAGGCGCCATTGATGGCGCCAGCGATGTGGCCGACGAAACCGCGGGCGATGCGCGGATCGAAGACGACGGTGACGCCCTTGCCGGTATCGACCTGACGCGGATTGAGGCGCTTGACGGCACGCTCGCCGGCGCGCCGGCCGATTTCGGCGTCATCGGCGCGTTCGGCGTAATAAAGGCGGCTGTCGTAATCGGAAGCGCGCTCCATGCCGGTGCCTTCGCCGGCAATGACGCTGACGGAGCGGCCGAAGCGCGAGCCCATATAGCTGCCTTGGAAGCCGTGCGAGGTGACGAGAACCAGCCCACCGAAACCAGCGGAGGCTCCGCCCCCGGACGAGTTGGTGACGCCCTTGACCTCAAGCGCCGCGGCCTCAGTCGCAAGCGCTGCCTCGCGCAGAATGTCGGTGGAAACTTCCGTCGGGTCGAAAAGCTCAAGATCGGCATAGGACTTCGCAAGCCTCTGCTCGTCGGCAAGGCACGCGAAGGGATCTTCAGGCGAGACTTTTGCCATCGCGACAGCGCGTTCGGCGAGCGCCGTCAGGTCGAAGCCCGGATTGGCGGAAACGCTCGCGACCTTCCGGCCAACGAAGACGCGCAGGGAGAAATCGTCGCTCTCAGACGATTCCGTGCCTTCGACCTTGCCGAGGCGGATGCCGACGGATTGCGAGCGAGAGCGCACGACAACCGCATCGGCGGCATCGGCGCCGGCCTTCTTGGCAAGATCGATCAACTGGCTTGCACGGGAAAGAAGTGTCGAGGAATCTATTTCTGAGGACATGATTTGGCCTTTCCTTGGGCTTCCATTTATTGTGCACTTCCGAAAGCATCAAGGCCGCGGCCGTCGATTCTTTTTCGCGCGGCTTGCGCGCTTCCCACCATTGAAAGAAACTCCGCGACATGTCCGCCCCCAATGCCCTCTTTTCCGAAACGATCCTGCTGCTCGGCGGCGCGGTCGTTGCCGCCCCGATCTTCAAGAAGCTCGGGCTCGGCACGGTGCTCGGCTATCTTGCCGCGGGCGTCGTTATCGGTCCGATATTTCATGGCATCACGGACGGCGAGCAGATTTTGGGCGTTGCCGAGCTCGGCGTCGTGTTCCTGCTCTTCATCATCGGCCTCGAGCTCAAACCCTCGCGCCTCTGGCAGATGCGACGCGACATCTTCGGGCTCGGCACCGCGCAGGTGATGCTGACGGGACTGGCGTTGACGGGCCTTTCCTATTTCTCCGGCGTTCTCGACTGGCGGGGAAGCGTCGTTGCGGGCTTTGGGCTGGCGCTTTCTTCCACTGCCTTTGCGATGCAGCTACTCGATGATGCTGGCGAGGTGAACACCAAATACGGGCAGCGCTCCTTTTCGATGCTGCTTTTCCAGGACCTGGCAATCGTGCCGCTCTTGGCGCTGATCACCATTCTCGACGGTGGAAGCGGCAGCAATGCGCCGCTTCTGGACTTTGCGATCGCGGTCGGTGCCGTCGGCGCGATGATCGTCATGGGACGCTATCTGCTGACGCCGCTCTTCCAGGTGATTGCAAGGACCGGAGCCCGCGAGGCGATGATTGTCGCGGCGCTTTTCGTAGTCATGGGATCGGCGAGCCTGATGCAGTTTGCCGGGCTTTCCATGGCGATGGGCGCGTTCCTGTCCGGCGTCATGCTTGCCGAATCGTCCTACCGGCACGAGCTTGAGGCGGATATCGAACCCTTCCGCGGCGTGCTTCTCGCTATCTTCTTCATCGCGGTCGGCCTGTCGCTGGAGCTGGACGTGCTGATCGACAACGCGCTCTTCATCATCGCCGCGGTGCCGATCGTGATGGCCGTCAAGGCGGTGATCATCTACGGACTCTGCCGGGTGAGCGGTTCTTCGCACGACGACGCCATCCGCATCGCTTTCCTGCTGCCGCAGGGCGGCGAGTTCGGCTTCGTGCTGTTTACGACCGCCGGTGCGGCGGGACTGATGAGCTTCAGCACGGCATCGCTGCTGGTCGCCATCGTTACACTGTCGATGGCGCTGACGCCGCTCGGGGCAGCACTTTCGAAACGTATGATGAAAGGCGAGGATCATGAGGAGCTCGATGAGGACTTCGAGGGTGCGGGCGCCGATGTGCTGATGGTAGGCTTCTCGCGTTTCGGCCAGATCGCCGCGCAGATCCTACTCGCGGGCGGGCGCGACGTGACGGTCATCGATTTCTCCGCGGACCGCATCCGCCAGGCGTCCTCCTTCGGCTTCCGTATCTATTTCGGCGACGGAACGCGCAAGGACGTGCTGCGCTCGGCCGGCATCGAAAAGGCGAAGATCGTCGTCGTCTGCACGCAGAAGCGGGAAATCACCGACAAGGTGGTGGACCTGGTGCAGGCCGAATATCCGCACGCGAAACTCTTCGTGCGCTCCTACGACCGTGTCCATTCGATCGCCCTCAGGAATCGCAATGTCGATTACGAACTGCGCGAAACGCTGGAATCCGGCCTGCTTTTTGGCCGCCGCACGCTTGAGGCGCTCGGGTTCGACGATGCGGACGCCTTGGAGATCGGCGAGGATATCCGCAAGCGCGACGAGGAGCGGCTCGTGCTTCAGGTAACCGGCGGGCTGCAGGCGGGCCGCGACATGCTCTTTTCCCAGCCGGTCCGGCCAGAACCGCTGGTGAAGCCGAAGCGAACGATGGATTTCGACGAAGATCCGCTAGCGGGAACGGCTGACGTGACAGCGGATGCCTAAGCCCTGAGGCGGGCTTCAAATTCCCGATCGAGTGCGCGCTTCAGTTCATCCTTGACGCCCGCAGACATCGCCAGTACCTCGCGCGCCTTGAGAAAATCCATCACGCCAGTGCGGCCGACGGCCGGGCGCAGGAAGATATGCGGCGGCTGGAGCTTGAGTTTCAGCGTGATTGCCGTCTGCATCATCAGTTGGCCGGAACCGAAAATGCTTTCCATGCGGTTCGGAATATGTGTGCCGTCGCCTTCCGGCGCACCGACGACATCGACACCGATGACGATGTCGGCAATATCCATCAGGCACTCGTAGGGGACCGGATTGCTGATGCCGCCATCGATCATCACCCGGCCGTGGAGGCGAACGGGCATGAAGACGGCAGGGATGGAAGACGATGCGGCAAGCGCCGGAAATAGCGCTCCTTCGCCGATGATGACCTCGCTCTGACCGTAGTAATCGGTCGTGATGACGTTCATCGGAATAGGCAGATCTTCGAAGCGATCGGGCAGGCCGGCCGGCAGGAAAGCCTTGAGGATACGCTCGAGATTGAACTGGCCGATACGGATGCCCTTTGCGACGGCGTCCCGGACCGTCTGCGGCCGCAGACCCCAGATGCGGCTGACGACAGCCGTCTTGTTACCGACCGTCATCAGCGCGTGCTCGCGGATCGCCTCGCCACTCATGCCGGCCGCCATGCCCGCACCCATGATGGCGCCGATCGATGCGCCGGAAATCGCAACGGGCCGGATGCCGAGCTCGTCCAGGGCTTCGATCACGTGGATATGGGCGAGCCCACGGGCACCGCCGCCGCCGAAGGCGATGGCCACCGTCGGCATGCCGCTCGCAACAGGCATTTCGCTATTCGCAATAACCGCCGCCTGCCGCACAACCCAACTCCGGATAACCCGCCGCCCTTATTCAGGCTGGTAGCGGAAGAAATGAACCCTTGTATCGCCGAAGATGCGATCTTCGAGGAAGAGATAGGAAGGATCAACCGAAACGGCAACATCCGATCGCTCTTCGAGAACGGCAATCGCGCCCGGCACGAGCCAGCCGCCCTTGGCGGCAGCCGCCATCGCCTTTTCACCCAGACCCTTGCCATAGGGTGGATCGGCGAAAAGCATGCTGAAGGGCTCGAGATTGCCGACGGAACCCAGGTCCGTGGCGTCACGCCGCAGAATGCGGGTGCGGCCGTGGAGGCCGAGCGCATCGATATTCTCCCAGAGAAGCCCCCTGCCCTCGACGCTGTTTTCGACAAAGAGCGCATGACGGCAGCCGCGCGAGATGGCTTCGAGGCCGACGGCGCCGGTGCCGGCAAAGAGATCGAGTATCCGGGTGCCGTCGATGCATTCCGAATAGGCGTGGCTCAGGATATTGAACAGGCTCTCACGCGTCCGGTCGGCAGTCGGCCGGATGTCGTTCGATTTCGGTACGGCAAGCGGCCGTCCGCGAAACTCACCGCCGACGATCCGCACCGCGCGTCATTCCCTTTCCTTTCGGTCCACCGCGCGACGGCGCGCCCGAAGGCTTGCCACCGCCGCCCGGCCGATCGCCCTTAGGCTTGCTTGAGAAATTCTTGGAGCCGCCGCCCGGCTTGCCGAAGCTCTTGCCGCGGGGCTTGTCGCCCGCAGGTTTATCGCCAAACGGCCTTTCGCCGCGCGGACGTTCGGAGCGGCCCTCGCCTTGAGCGCTGCGGGCAGTGCGCGCACGATCGCCGAAGGAATGGGGACGCTCGTCACCTTCTTCGCGCGGTCTGCGGTCGCCACGGGGCTTGTCGCTAAAAGGCCGATCCCCACGCGGAGGGCGGTCGCCTGACGGGCGGTCACCACGCGCGGGACGATCACCGAAAGGACGGGGACGTTCGTCACCCTCAGCACGTGGTCTGCGGTCGCCACGGGGCTTGTCGCCGAAGGGCCGATCCCCGCGCGGAGGGCGGTCGCCGGACGGGCGGTCGCCAGAACGGCGATCCGGGCGTGCAGGACGATCGCCGAACGAGCGCTTGCGGCCAAAACCCTCGCCGTCATCCTTGGACTTCGGCGAAACTTCGCTGGAGCGGATCCACTCGCCTTCTTCGTCGCGGGCGCGGTTGATCTGAACACGTGGCCGGTCGTCGCCGTAGCTGGAGGGCTGCGGCTTACCGCTTCCCGGCTTCTCGCCACGCTTGCGGGCGGTCTGGGCATTCTTCGCAGCCTTGGCGGCGGCCTTCTCGCCGAGCGGACGGGCGCCGGGCGCCATCCAGACATTGGCGTTTCTGCGGCTGCCAAGCGCCGGGCGCTTGGGCCGGTCGTCTTCCCTGCGGCCAACATCGCGGTCGCCTTCGCGCCTGCCATCCCGGCGGTCATCACGGCGATCGTCACGCTTGGTGTCGAGACGGCTCAAAGCACGCTCGCGCTTGTCCTCAGGCTTCCAGGAGCGCTCGCGCTTTTCCGGCTTCGTTTCCACCTCTTCCTCGGCAGCAAGGGCAGGCGCGTTGTAGATCGGGGCATCGAAGTTCGCCTTGGCGTCCTCGATCAGGCGCGGTCCAAGCTGATCGCGCAGCGTGCGTCCGCGCACTTCAACGACGTGGCCTTCTGGCAGATCGCCGAGTTGGAACGGACCGTAGGAAACGCGGATGAGACGGTTGACGTCGAGGCCGAGCGCGCCGAGCACATTCCTGATTTCACGGTTCTTGCCTTCGCGAAGACCCATGGTGATCCAGACGTTGGAACCCTGGGTGCGGTCAAGCGTCGCTTCGATGGAGCCGTAGAGCACGCCGTCGACGGCAATGCCGTCCTTCAGCTTGTCGAGCGCTTCCTGATCGATCTCGCCATGGGCGCGCACGCGGTAGCGGCGGAGCCAGCCGGTGGTCGGCAGTTCGAGCGCGCGGGCAAGACCGCCGTCATTGGTCAGCAGCAGCAAACCTTCGGTATTGATGTCGAGCCGGCCGATCGACATGACACGCGGCAGCTCTTCTGGCAGGTTGTCGAAAACCGTCGGGCGGCCCTCCGGGTCGGAATTGGTGGTCACCAGACCGGCCGGCTTGTGATAGAGCCAGAGGCGCGTGCGCTCGATGCCGCGGATCGGCACACCGTCGACCTCGATCTTGTCGGTAAGCGTCACGTTGACCACCGGCGTATCGAGCGTCTTGCCGTTCAGCGTGACGCGGCCTTCCATGATCATGCGCTCGATGTCGCGGCGCGAGGCAACGCCTGCGCGCGCCATGACCTTGGAGATGCGTTCCGCCTTGGTATCGCCTTCGGTCTCGGCGGCTGCAGCCTTGGGAACCGCCGAGCTTCTTGCCGGTTTGCCTTCGGTTTTCGGCCGCGCATCGTGCGCGGAGGGCTTGCCGCCCGGCCGTTTTGGCTTGTCTTTGAATGTCATTTGTTGTTTGCCTGCCTTTTGGGGCCTGTCTATCAGGTCGCGCCCTTGCGGTTAAGTGGGAAATTGCCGGATCGTGAAGACAAATCGGTTTATGGCGATGGCCCTTGACGAAGCGCGAGCAGCGGGCGGGCGCGGCGAAGTGCCGGTCGGCGCCGTGGTGGTGCGCAATGGCGCCGTCATCGCGCGCGCCGGCAACCGGACGCGGGAGCTCAACGACGTCACGGCCCATGCCGAAGTGGCTGCGATCCGCATGGCTTGCGAAGTCCTGAGGCAAGAGCGTCTGGTTGGCGCCGACCTCTACGTGTCGCTGGAGCCCTGCACCATGTGTGCCGCGGCCATCTCGTTCGCGCGCATCCGCAGGCTCTATTACGGCGCGGAAGATCCCAAAGGCGGGGCAGTCGACAATGGTGTGCGGTTTTACGCGCAGGCGACCTGCCATCACGCGCCGGAAGTCTATTCCGGTTTGAACGAAACGGAATCAGCGGACATTCTCAGGACGTTCTTTGCCGAAAAGAGAGAGCTTCCATGACCCGAGCATTCTTGTTCTCGCCGCCATAGTCGCGCTCGCCGCGTCGGCCTACAGGGCGCTCGCGCCGGGTGCAGGGAAAATCCCGATGAAATGGTCTTTGCGGGGCAAGGTGAATTGGTCGGCGCGCCGGCTCATGGCCTTCGGCTTCGTGCCGGCACTTGCCTCGCCATACTCATCCGGCTGACCGTAAGCGGCATGGCCGGCGGAAACGATATCGCTTTCACCGGCTGCATTCTTTTGTGCACATCGCGCTCGTTCGCAGCTGGTTTGCGGCGCGGCAGGCCTGAGATGGCCCGATAGTTACTGAAGGAAGTTCCACCACTTCTTGCCGGTGCCGGCAACTGCGGCATCCTTCTTGCGCTGCTTTGCCTTCTTGAGCTCGGGTTCGCCAAGGTCTTCCAGCTTGGCGGGATCGTCGACCTGGCGATAGGTCGACGGCGGATCGGAAATGTAGCGGCGCTGATCGAGATAGGCCCCTTTCTGCAGGGCACGGGCTTCGCGGTAGGCCTTGGTCTGCGCTTCGGTCGTCTGGCGACCGCCTTCGACGCCGTTCTTGGCGAGCGGCGAGACGTAGGTATACTTGTCCTCGTTATCGTCGGCTTCCTTGACGAGGCGTGCACGCGTTTCTTCCGGCGACTCGACCCACTGCGGATTTTCCTTGCTCGCGATCGTCTGCTGCGGCTCGACCAGCGCTTCCCTGGAAGCCTGGGCAGGCAAGACGAGCGTCGGGCGCGGCGTGTACTTGACGCCCTTGTTCTTCGGCTCGCGGGGAGCCAGAGACACGGACTGGCCGATATCGTCGCCAAGCTGCGCCATCGCCGTCGTGCCTGTACCGTAAGTCGGGCTGCAGCCGGAAGCTATCGAGCCCGCCGCCACAACAAGAGCCAGGCAAGCGCCTGCACGGAACCAACGCGTCGCTAACATGAAAACCCTTCCAGCCATGCCGGTGCAATCATCGCCCTACCGGATGATCGTCCCCCTGACGTAAAAATCCGGCCATTTTCAGGCAGCTTTTACCGGATGAACTGCAAAAGAGCAATTCATCCGGCAATTTTCTTCAGTATTACAATCCGAGTTCACGCAATGCAGCGGCATCGCGCGCCGATACATCCGGATACTGCGGATCGGAGCCGACATCCTTGGTGATACGCCAGGAGCGGGCGCATTTGGTGCCCTCGGCAAGTGCTGGCTCGACGCTAACCCCCGGAACTTCCGGCAGCCGGAAGGCTTCGGCCGGCCCCTCGGCGCCGTCGACGGCAATATCGGAGGTGATGCAGATTTCCGAGAAATCCAGCCCATCAAGAGCAGCGCGAAGCACGCTGTCGGTGACATGCACGACGGGCGCTGCTTCCAGCGACGAGCCGATCCGCTTGTCCTTGCGCTCGATCTCCAGAGCGCCGGTGACGACCGAACGGATCGCACGGACCTTCTTCCACTTGCCGGCCAGTGCCTCGTTCTTCCATTCAGGCGGGATCGCCGGGAACTGCTCGAGATGAACCGAGACCGCCGACGGATCGCGCGACAGCCACGCCTCTTCCATCGTGAAGGGCAGCATCGGCGCCATCCAGGTCACCATGCTATCGAAGATATTGCGGATGACATGGAGAGCCGCACGGCGCCGCGGGCTCGACGGCGCATCGCAGTAGAGCGTGTCCTTGCGGATGTCGAAATAGAAGGCCGAGAGCTCGACATTGGCAAAGTCGATCAGCGCGCGGGCGATCTTCTTGAAGTCGAAGGCATCGTAGTTCTCGCGCACGAGCTCGTCGAGCTCGGCCAGGCGGTGGAGCATCAGCTGCTCCAGTTCCGGCAGATCGGCGAGCGCGATCACTTCGCCCTTGTCGTGGGCGAGTGTGCCAAGCATCCAGCGGATCGTGTTGCGGAGCTTTCGGTAGGCATCGACATTCGTCTGGATGATCGTCTTGCCGACGCGAAGGTCGTCCGCGTAATCGGAGGTCATGACCCAGAGACGGAGGATATCCGCACCGGCATCCTTCATAACTTCCTGCGGCGCAGTGACGTTGCCCTTGGACTTTGACATCTTCTCGCCCTTCTCGTCCATGGTGAAGCCATGGGTGAGGACGGCGTTGTAGGGCGCGCGGCCGCGGGTAGCGGCCGATTCAAGCAGCGAGGAATGAAACCAGCCGCGATGCTGGTCCGAGCCTTCGAGATAGAGATCGGCCGGCCACTTAAGGTCCGGGCGGTCTTCCAGCGTAAATGTGTGGGTGGAGCCCGAGTCGAACCAGACGTCGAGGATATCCATGACCTGCTTCCACGGCTCGTTCGCCTTCTTGCCGAGGAAACGCTCACGCGCACCTTCGGCGAACCAGGCGTCGGCGCCTTCCTTTTCGAAGGCTTCGAGGATGCGGGCGTTGACCTCGTCGTCCTGCAGGATCTGGCCTTGCTCGTCGACGAAGACGCAGATCGGCACGCCCCAGGCGCGCTGGCGCGATAGCACCCAATCCGGGCGCTGTTCGATCATGGCGCGCAGGCGATTCTGGCCGGCAGCCGGAACGAAGCGGGTCTCATCGATCGCGTTCAGCGCACGGGAGCGCAGCGTCGTTCCGTCGCCGAGCTCCTTGTCCATATGGACGAACCACTGCGGCGTGTTGCGGAAGATGACCGGCTTCTTCGAGCGCCAGGAATGCGGATAGGAGTGCTTCAGGCGGCCGCGTGCGAAGAGCGCGTGACGGGCGATCAACGCTTTGATGACGCGCTCATTGGCATCACCCTTCTTGCCGCTGTCGTCGATAACGCGCGCCGCGCCGCCCTCCGCGTCCGGGCCGAAGCCGGGCGCGTCGATGGTGAAGAAGCCGGCATCGTCGACCGGAAACGGGATCGTGGACGAGATGCCGCGCGCTTCGAGGTCCCGCATATTGTCCATCCAGGCATCGAAGTCCTCGCGACCGTGGCTGGGGGCGGTATGGACAAAACCGGTACCGGCGTCATCGGTCACATGCTCGCCATCAAGCAGCGGCACTTGGAAATCATAGCCGCCGCCCAGGCCGTGCAAGGGGTGCGCGCAGGTGACGGCGGCAAGTTCATCCGATTTGATATCGCGAACGAAATTGAAGGTCACTTTGGCCTTGGCAGCCGACTCCTCAGCCAGGCGCCTGGCAAAGATCAGCTTCTCGCCCGGCTGCGGGCCGAAGTCGTTCTCGGCGGTCGCAACTTCGTAGAGGCCATAGGGGTAGCGCGACGAGAACGCCACCGCGCGGTTGCCGGGGATCGTCCACGGTGTCGTCGTCCAGATGACCACGAAGGCGCCGGCCAGAGCGGCGGGGCCTTCCGCGACGGGGAACTTCACCCAGATCATATCGCTTTCGACATCGGCGTATTCGACTTCGGCTTCCGCCAGCGCAGTGCGCTCGACGACCGACCACATGACCGGCTTGGAACCGCGGTAGAGCTGGCCGCTTCTTGCAATCTTCAAAAGCTCGCCGGCAATGCGCGATTCGGCGTGGAAGTTCATCGTCGTATAGGGATTATCGAAGTCGCCCTCGATGCCGAGGCGCTTGAACTCCTCGGACTGAACCTTGATCCAGCCGGCGGCGAAGTCGCGGCATTCCTTGCGGAATTCGTTGATCGGAACTTCGTCCTTGTTCTTGCCCTTCTCGCGGTACTTCTCCTCGATCTTCCATTCGATCGGAAGGCCGTGGCAGTCCCAGCCGGGAACGTAGTTGGCGTCAAAGCCGCGCATCTGGAACGAGCGGTTGATGACGTCCTTGAGGATCTTGTTCAGCGCGTGGCCGATATGGATGTTGCCGTTCGCATAGGGCGGGCCGTCATGGAGGACGAATTTTTCGCGTCCGGCCGCGGATGCGCGCAGCTTCCTGTAGAGGCCCATCTGCTGCCAGCGTGCAACGATTTCCGGCTCCTTCTGCGGCAGGCCGGCGCGCATCGGGAAGTCGGTTTCGGGCAGGTAGAGGGTCTTCGAGTAATCGATCTTTTCGGCTGTGTCGGTCATGTTTCAGCAATCGTTTCTGGGCGCCTTCACGGCGCGACGGCTTCAAAAATGTCTGATGACGGAAGCGCTCGTTTGCCCAAGCGCCAAAAACCCGGACCTTCCGGCTCAGCGCGCGCGGAAGGCCGGGCCGATAATTCGCATCGCACTCGACAGCCGGACTTTATTCATAGCGGCGGTTCATAGGCGTTTTTGCCGGGAAAAGGAAGAGGGATTTGAGGCCGTGCCCACCGGCCATCGCGGCGTCAGACGAAACAAAGCTTAAGGTCGAGTTCGCCGAGCGGCCGGACACCGGCAAGCAGCGCCCTCGCCTCCTGCTCGTCACGCTTGATCTGCTCGACGAGCGGTTCCAGGCCGTCGAACTTCAGTTCGGGCCGCAGGTGGCCGAAGAAGGAGACGGAACAGGTCCGGCCGTAGAGGTCGCCACTGAAATCGAAGAGATAGGTCTCCAACAACGGCGCACCGTTTTCGATCACCGTCGGACGGCGGCCGTAGCTCGCAACTGCATCGTGGAGCTTGCCGTCGTCCAGGCGGAAGCGGACGGCGTAGATGCCGGCTGCAAGGTCGGCCTCCGGCGGAAGCTGCCTGTTTGCGGTTGGGAAACCGAGCTCGCGGCCAAGCTTTTCGCCGCCGATCACCTCGGCCTCGATTGTGTAGCGGTAGCCGAGCTGCGCGGCGGCCTCGCTGCCATCGCCTTCCTTCAACAACTCGCGGATGCGGCTCGATGAGACGACTTCGGCATTCTCGTCGCGGAAGGCGTCGATCAGCGTGACGCCGAAACCGTATTTATGGCCGGCATCCATAAGGAAGGCCGGGCCGCCCTCGCGATTCTTGCCGAAATGGAAGTCGAAGCCGGTGACGACTTCGGAGGCGCCCAGCCAGTCCTTCAAGATGCCGTGGATGAAGTCGTCCGGCGAGCGCTGCGAAAATCCGCGGTCGAAGGGATATTCGATAACGGCATTGAAGCCGATCGCTTCCAGGATGCGGGCCTTGAGGGGTGCAGGCGTGATGCGGAAGACCGGTGTTTCCGGCCTGAAGACCGTGCGGGGATGCGGTTCGAAAGTCAGCACCAGCGCCGGGATGTCCCGCTCTTTCGAGATTTCCAGCGCGCGGTTCAGCACCGATTGATGGCCGCGATGAACGCCGTCGAAATTGCCGATGGCAATCACGCCGCCCTTCAGGTGGGCAGGCAAGGGTTCGCGGGTTTCATTGCGGTGAAAAACGGTCATCGGCGGGCTTCTTCTTATGCGAGGCGGGGCATCCACCACTTGGGCGCGGCCTTCTCGCGTTCGAGATAGGCATGCAGGATCGCCTCGTCGGTCTCGCCGTTCAGCGTGTATTCCTTCGCGTGGATACCGCCGCTGATATAGAGGAGATCGAGGCCGTAATCGAGAGCGCCGTGCACATCCGTCGGCATGCCGTCGCCGATGGCAAGAATGCGGCTTTTCGGGAAATCGCCGTGGAGTTCGTGCGCGGTTGCCAGTACGGCGTCGTAGATCGGCGCGTGCGGCTTGCCGGCGATGCGGATCTCGCCGCCCAACTGGTGGTAATAGGCAGCCATGGCGCCGGCGCAGGGTATGATGCGGTGGCCACGTTCAACGACAAGGTCCGGATTGGCGCAGACCATCGGCACGTTGCGTGCCTGAAAATCCTTGAGCATATCGGTGTAGTCTTCCGGCTTTTCCGTCTCGTCGTCGAAGAAACCGGTGCAGACCACGGATTGAGCGTCCTTCGCATCGACGCGCTCGACGCCGAGACCTTCGATGATGGCCAGATCGCGATCCGGGCCAAGCAGGAACACCTTCTTCGGGCCTTCGGCGATCAGGCCGCGGGTGACGTCGCCGGAGGTGACGATCCGGTCATAGGCGCCGTCCTGGATGCCGATCTGGCGAAGCTGGGCGACGACCTGAGGCGCGATGCGCGGCGAATTGGTGATGAGGATGACGGCAAGCCCCTCGCCGCGCGCAGCTTCCAGAGCGGCAGCGGCCGTCGGGAAGGGATCGACGCCGTTGTGCAGCACGCCCCAGACATCGCAGAACACCGCATCATAATGGCTGGTGATCTCCGCAAAACTTCTAATCCGCTTGGCCATCCGATTTCCCGATTTGCTTTCAGTCAGGCGTGACATTGCAAAGGCATGCCGCGATGGCAAGGGGTTTCCGGGCGATCTTCAGCAAAAACCGTCGGACCTTCCACGACAGGAGCGCCACGCCGTTGACAGCCTGCGCGGGCACTCCGAAGCTCAGGCAACCGACACGCGTCGAATCGGGCGATGCTTCAAACAATTCCCGCCCTCTTCACAATTCCGGCGCAAAATTCCGTGATGGGTCTTCTTGACTCCTTCTGGAGCCATCCCTAAATGCTCGGCGCTAGCACTCCTCAACGGAGAGTGCTAACACTTATCCATGTGGGCCGTCCGGCCTGCGAATGTCATTTGATCGAGGGATTAGACAATGGCAAGCACCAATTTCCGCCCCCTTCACGACCGCGTCGTCGTTCGCCGCGTTGAATCCGAAGAAAAGACCAAAGGCGGCATCATCATTCCCGATACCGCTAAGGAAAAGCCGCAGGAAGGCGAAATCGTCGCCGTCGGCTCCGGCGCTCGTGACGAGTCCGGCAAGGTCGTCGCTCTCGACGTCAAGGCTGGCGACCGCGTTCTGTTCGGCAAGTGGTCCGGCACAGAAGTCAAGATCAACGGCGAAGACCTTCTGATCATGAAGGAAGCCGACATCATGGGCATCATCGGCTGATCCAGCCGGTCGCTTTTTACCGAAATCGCTGACAACCCTTCTCAGGAGTTTTCAAAATGGCAGCTAAAGAAATTAAGTTCGGCCGCACCGCGCGCGAAAAGATGCTGCGCGGCGTCGATATCCTCGCTGACGCAGTCAAGGTAACGCTCGGCCCGAAGGGCCGCAACGTCATCATCGACAAGTCCTTCGGCGCGCCGCGCATCACCAAGGACGGTGTTTCGGTCGCCAAGGAAATCGAACTGGACGACAAGTTCGAAAACATGGGCGCCCAGATGGTCCGCGAAGTCGCTTCGAAGACCAACGACATCGCCGGTGATGGCACCACGACCGCAACCGTTCTTGCTCAGGCCATCGTTCGCGAAGGCAACAAGGCCGTTGCTGCCGGCATGAACCCGATGGACCTGAAGCGCGGTATCGATCTTGCCGTTGCTGAAGTCGTCAAGGATCTCCAGGCCAAGGCCAAGAAGATCTCGACTTCGGAAGAAGTTGCGCAGGTCGGCACGATCTCCGCAAACGGCGACAGCCAGGTCGGTCGCGACATTGCTGAAGCCATGCAGAAGGTCGGCAACGAAGGCGTCATCACTGTCGAAGAAGCCAAGACCGCCGAAACCGAACTCGAAGTCGTCGAAGGCATGCAGTTCGACCGCGGCTATCTCAGCCCGTACTTCGTGACCAACCCGGAAAAGATGGTTGCTGACCTCGAGGACGCCTATATCCTTCTGCACGAGAAGAAGCTCTCGAACCTGCAGTCGATGCTTCCGGTTCTCGAAGCCGTCGTTCAGACCGGCAAGCCGCTGCTGATCATCGCTGAAGACGTCGAAGGCGAAGCGCTTGCAACGCTCGTCGTCAACAAGCTGCGCGGCGGGCTGAAGATTGCTGCCGTCAAGGCTCCGGGCTTCGGCGACCGCCGCAAGGCCATGCTCGAAGACATCGCGATCCTGACCGGTGGTACGGTCATCTCCGAAGACCTCGGCATCAAGCTCGAGTCCGTCACCCTCGACATGCTCGGCCGCACCAAGAAGGTTTCGATCTCCAAGGAAAACACCACGATCGTCGACGGCGCCGGCGCCAAGTCCGACATCGAAGGCCGCGTTGCGCAGATCAAGGCGCAAATCGAAGAAACCACCTCCGACTACGATCGCGAGAAGCTGCAGGAACGCCTTGCCAAGCTCGCAGGCGGCGTTGCCGTCATCCGCGTCGGCGGCTCGACGGAAGTCGAAGTGAAGGAAAAGAAGGACCGCATCGACGACGCCCTCAATGCGACGCGCGCTGCTGTTCAGGAAGGTATCGTCCCCGGCGGCGGCGTCGCCCTGCTGCGTTCCTCCGTCAAGATCACGTCCAAGGGCGTGAACGACGATCAGGAAGCCGGCATCAACATCGTTCGCAAGGCGCTGCAGTCGCTGGTTCGCCAGATCGCTGACAACGCTGGTGACGAAGCTTCGATCGTCGTCGGCAAGATCCTCGACAAGAACGACGACAACTACGGCTACAACGCCCAGACGAGCGAATATGGCGATATGATCGCCATGGGTATCGTCGACCCGGTCAAGGTCGTCCGTACGGCTCTGCAGAATGCAGCCTCGGTTGCTTCGCTGCTGATCACCACGGAAGCCATGATCGCCGAGCTGCCGAAGAAGGACGCTCCGGCAATGCCGGGCGGCATGGGCGGAATGGGCGGCATGGACATGATGTGAGACTGAGGTCTCGCATCTGAGCCATCCGGTTCAGTTCAGGAAAGGGCGGTCTTCGGGCCGCCCTTTTCTTTTGAAGCGCGATTCGCAGCCGCGCACGCGCAGGGCAAGCTTTCCAAAGCGTTTAACTTGGCCCGTTTACTTGCCGCCACCAGCCCGTAGCTTTCGCGAAGCTTGTGCCGCCAGATTGTTCGACAAATATTCGAATTTCGCTTAAAGAGGCATTTGTCGAGCAAAAACCACTTCTTTGCTAAGCGAAACCAGGCGCAATCCATCACAAATTGATTCCTTGTACTTCTCATGCGACGTTTTCCAGCAAAATAGCCGGTTGAACCGTCTTGGCCGGACGAGGGTCCCACCCCGAAAAAGCCGTTGCCGTTTGGCGAAAAGCTCCTATAAATCCGCGCTGCAATTGATGCGCGTTCGAGGATCGTTTTCGCCCGCCAGCGAGGATGGAACGCCGTCTTAACCTGCGCGAACATTCGGCGACGACCGTTTGCGCGACAAGCAAGAGCAAGCCTCAGTGCCCCGCCGGGGTCGAGGTTCCAGACCGCAGGCATGATGCCTAGCGCCGAATGACCCTGTTTCGCTCTGACCGCAGCGCAGCCGAGACTGCGCCCGAACCGGGGAACCCCTTGTTTAAGATCGCCAAAGCAACTGTTGCCGCCCCCCTGATGCCTGGATCGCTGGATCTGACCCATCGTAACCAGGATATGATTGCGCAATTCTCGGTCTCCGAGGCCTGGGCCGGCGACTTTTCAAGCGGAATCATCCGCCTTGG
Source organism: Rhizobium sp. SEMIA 4085 (assembly GCF_013004495.1). Classification (NCBI taxonomy): domain Bacteria; kingdom Pseudomonadati; phylum Pseudomonadota; class Alphaproteobacteria; order Hyphomicrobiales; family Rhizobiaceae; genus Rhizobium; species Rhizobium sp. SEMIA 4085. The sequence continues at coordinate 13,601 of NZ_JABEPH010000021.1, read as the reverse complement.
CGACTGGAGCAGCCTGCTGCATGGCCTTTCGACACAGGAATGCGGCCTTCTAAGCCTGCTGCGCTGCTATGATCCGAAAGATCGGGGGCATATCCTCGCGCTTTTCGAACAAGCCACAACACTTTCGTCGTCCTTCTGCTTTTCCACCACGATCATGATGCCGAACAGCCTGCGTCAGCCGGTTTTCTGCATGGGTGAATCGAGCGGAGTGGAGGAAAAATTCAGTGGCAGCATCGCGGGGGTCTTCATCTTTCCGCGCTTCAAGCTGGATGGGGCAAACCAGACGGCAAGCCGGCAACAAGCGCAAGCATCATAAACGTCAGGCGGACTGTGTGGAAACGCGTGATCGACGGTGGCTGTGGTCAGATTTTCAGCCAATCCCGTCAGTTGTGCGCGAAGGCAGCGCTGGGCTCAGCCGGCCAGAAGGCCGGTTAGGTCCAGTCGATCCACGAAAATCTTCGATGAAGCGGACCGGATTGTCCGGTCAGATGTCCAGCGCCTCGGGCGAACGCAGCATTGCGAGCGGACTGTTCTAGAAGGATGTGCCATGCAAAGCGTAGACCGACAGTTGCCACAAGGAATTTTCAATTGGCTTTCGGGCAGCGGGAATAAGCGAACCTGGAGGGAAATGGATGACTGACTGGGAACTGATCCGAGACATGATGGCCGAGCGATCGATGCCTGTGGGCGCGTGGAGGCTGCTGGATACCGTGAGAGCGATAGAGACGCTGCTATTAGCGTGCGCGGCCAAGACGTGAGCGTGCACGACTTTCGTACAAGCGCGTGGACAATCCGGAAAACATTCGATACGCGATCTTCCGAGAGCGCCACGAAAAGACAGACGACCGTGCCTATGTACCGGAAGCCTCCCGCATCCTTGTCGCCATGGCGCGCCGCAGCGGAAATAATTGGATCCGGCCAGCCCAAGGCTCCAGCAGCAGACGACATACGCAAGATGATCACCTGGTTCGGTAGCCACGCTGTCCCTGGTGTCGAGCAAGCCATCGGGAATCGGCGTAGCACCTCATCTTGAATCGAGGACGTTAGTTTCCACACGGTCTGCAGCAATTTTGCGACTACGTCTCGCCGTTCCGGTGAAAAAACCCTCGAGCTCCGCAAAGCCCATAGCCTGGTCTGAGAAACGGAAGGTGCCTGCCGATCGCATTTCCCGCGCCGCGTTCACGAACGTGCCGTAGGCGTGCCTTGCCAGCCCCGAACCGACACTTATCCGTTTGACGCCCGCCTCCGCCAACTCTGCCACGCTGAACGTTGCGCCGGGCATTCCCATCACGTTGACGGGCTTCGTCACGGCCTCGCAAACCAACCGGATCGTGCGAAGGTCACGAAGGCCGGATGCATAGAGCACGTCGGCTCCGGCCTTCTCGAACGCTTGCAGTCGCCGGATCGTGTCGGCGAGATCGGCGCGCGCCCACAAAAAATTCTCACAACGCGACGTCAGCACGAAATCGTGGGGCAGAGAACGGCGGGGCTCGGCAGCCGCCTCTATACGCTCCACCGCCAGCGTGAAATCATAGATCGGATCATCGCGCCGGCCGGTATGATCTTCAAGCGAACACCCGGCGAGACCGATGTCGGCAGCGGCTCGGATCGTCTCGGCAGCACTCTCCGGACTGTCGCCGAAGCCTTTTTCTAGGTCGGCCGAGACGGGCAGCGGCGTTGCGGCCACGATGGATCGGCAATGGTCCAAGGCGTCCTTACGTGAGACGGCGCCCTCTGCGGCGCCCAGAGAGAACGCCATGCCAGCGCTGGTGGTGGCGAGCGCCGGAAAAAACCCACGGCAGCTAAAATCCGGGCTGTGCCGATATCCCAGGGATTGGGGATAGTGAACGCGCCCGGTGCTTCGTTTCTCGAAATGCAATACGCTTGTCTTCCATCTGCTAACTGCCAGACTCGCCTCCTTAGATGCGAACATTACTCGAGATACCGAACAAATAAGGAACGATTGCCATAAAAAGCTCCCGGCAAAGCCGCTGGTTCCAAGGGCCGTTCCTGCGACCGGCCTCTTCCTTTAGGCCGGGTTACTCCGGCTTCACAGGGATGTTCAGACCCTTGGCGCTTGCCGGACGCGCGATGCAGCGTTCGAGCCAGGCCATGACGGAGGGGAACTTGGCGTAGTCCAGGACTTCCCGGCCGCCGTAGAAGATGTCGGCGCCGCGGATCCATGGGAATGTGGTGATGTCCGCGATGGTGTAGGCGTCGCCCATGATCCACTGCCGTCCCTCAAGGCGCGCTTCCAGCACGCTCAGCAGCCGCTTGGCTTCGTCGCGGTAACGCTCCATCGGATAGGAATTGTTGGCGACCTTGTCGGCCGCGAACTTGTAAAAATGGCCGAACTGGCCGAACATCGGACCGACGCCCGCCATCTGGAAGAACACCCACTGGATGGTCTCGTAGCGCCCCACAGCATCGGGGGGCAGGAGCTGGCCGGTTTTTTCCGCGAGATAGAGGAGAATCGCGCCTGATTCGAAGAGGCCGATCGGCTTCCCGCCCGGCCCGTTCGGATCCATGATTGCCGGTATGCGGCCATTCGGATTGAGCGAGAGGAATTCGGGGGACTTCTGATTGTTGGTTCCAAATGAGATGTAATGCGGCTCGTAAGGCAGACCGAGCTCTTCCAGCGCGATCGCTATCTTCACGCCGTTCGGCGTTTGCAGCGAATAAAGCTGAATAACATTTGGGTTCTGCGCCGGCCAGCGCTTGGTGATCGGAAATGCGGAAAGGTCTGCCATGCCGGCTTCTCCTGGGGGTTGGGTGGCCAACATAGAAGACCGGCGAAGCAAAAGACAACCCGCTCAACGGCGTGATCGTTTCAGATTAGTGAACAAAGCATCCTCATTTGTTTATCTTTTCATCGCAATAAAAAAAAGCGACAACACCGGCCAATCGGGGTTCAAACGGTGCCGGGGCACGGGGACCTCCAGAGCAATTCAAACGGAGATCGCGTCCATGTCGAATACCACCAATATCGTCCTTCTTGTCGCCCGCATCCTGCTTTCGTTTATGTTCATCATGTCCGGCTTCGGCAAGCTCACCGATCCGGCCGGTACGGCCGGGATGATCAGCGGTGCCGGCCTTCCTGCCGCAACGCTTCTCGCCTATGGCGCTGGCCTCTTTGAGCTTGTTGCCGGGCTTGCTGTCCTCGTTGGTTTCCAGACCCGTATCGTCGGCTGGGCACTCGCCCTCTTCTGCGCCTTCACCGGCCTCGTCTTCCACAGCGGCACGATCAACGTTCCGGATTTTCCGGCTGCAGCCAATGGCTGGATCAACGTGCTCAACCAGATCATGCTGATGAAGAACCTGACGCTTGCCGGCGCCTATATCCTCCTCGCCACCTTTGGCCCGGGCGCCTATTCGCTGGATGCACGCCGCGGCGCATATGCCGTTGCCGCCTAAGCGCAAGAAACCCGCCGTCGGAAGACGGCGGGTTGTTCGTTTGGTTCTTTGCACAAATCAACGGGCGCTGCGCACCGCCTCTATGATCCTCGCCACCGACGGCTCGCCGGCGTGGCTCTCCTTGCGGGCGCGGAGGAGGCAGGCTTCCGAGCGCAAGACTACACCGTCGTTCAGCACCCGCAGATGGTTCGCCCTCAAGGTGGAGCCCGTCGAGGTGATGTCGACGATGATATCAGCGGAGCCGGAGGCCGGAGCCCCTTCCGTCGCACCAAGGCTTTCGACGATGCGGTAGAGCTGGATCCCATGCTGTCTGGAGAAGAACTGCTGCGTCAGCCGCCAATACTTGGTTGCGATGGTCAAACGGCGGCCATGGCGGGCGCGGAAGTCGGCCGCGACATCGCCGAGATCGGCCATGGTGTCGACATCGAGCCAGATCTCAGGAACGGCAACCACCACGTCGGCGCGGCCGAAACCGAGGCGGGCGCAGAATTCGACGCGCCTGTCGGCTTCCGCCAGCCCTTCGCGCACCAGGTCTTCTCCGGTCACGCCGAAATCGATGGTGCCGTTGCCGAGTTCGCGCGATATTTCCGAGGCCGACAGGAAGGCGATCTCGACATCGTCCCAACCCTCGACACGGCCGCGATAGGAGCGGTCATTGCCGACGGCGACGATCCTCATGCCGGCGCGCTCGAAGAGTGTCGAGGCATCGTCCTTCATCCGGCCCTTGGAGGGCAGCGCGATGGTGATGGTCATGGGCCCGCCCTTTCCGTTTCGATGCGGTCGAGCCAGAGCGAGAAGCCAACGGCTGGAATGCGGTCCTTGGCGCCCAGCAGCGTCAACAGCCTGTCGAAGCGTCCGCCGCCTGCGAGCACGGCGGACGAACCCTGGATGCCCACCTCGAAGACAAGGCCGGTATAGTAATCGAGCGGGCGGCCGAAGGCGGCGCGATAATCGATGGAGGCGAGGTCGATCCCGGCATTTCCGAGGGCGGCCACCCGGCCATCGAAGCGAGAGAGCGCATTGCCGAGCTTCAGCCCGGCGGCATCGGCAAAACCGGCCAGAGCGGCCGACGCATTGATGAGCGGCACCCTCAGCGACAGGAACTCTTCGAGCACGCGGAAGGCCGCTTCATCGAGGCGCGTTTCCGAAAGAACCAACTTGTCCTTCAGCCGGCGGGCGATTTCAGCCGGCGAACGGCTGGCGTTCGAGGAATAGCCGGTTCTGTGCATCGTCGCGTTGATGTGGGCGATGAGTGCTGCCTCGTCGCCGGCGGCGATCAGGCGCGCAACATCGTCATCCAGATCGGTCACGAATTGCGGACTGACAAGGCTCGCAAGCAGCGCTTCAAGCTGGCCCATATTGCCGAAGGCATGGATCAGCCGCTTCTGCCACCCGAGCGGTAGGCCGAGCGCCTGGACCACGGCTTCGAAGACGGCCTGATCGCCCAGCGTGACCGTGAGGCGTTCACCAGGAAGTAGCCGCGTCAGGATGCCGGTCGCATCGCCGATCGCGCGGGCGTCGGCGCTGGCGATATTGATGTCGCCAAGGTCCTCGATGCCTGCCTGATAGAATTCGTTTCCACCCTCGCGGCGCTGGCGAAAGACTTCGCCGAGGTAGGAATAGCGTTTCGGCGTGCCGGTTGCCGTCTCGATGTGGCGGATGCAGACGGGAATGGTGAACTCCGGTCGCAGGCAGAGGCTGGCGCCGGTTTCGCTTTCCGTCATGAAGATGCGACGGCGAAGGTCTTCGCCGGCAATGTCGAGGAAGGGCTCGGCCGGCTGGATGACCGGCGTGTCGATCCGCTCCGTCTTGCGGGCGGCAAATTCGTCCAGAAGGTCGTTGGCGAAATCGGGGAGGTTGATCAGGGCCATGGGGTGGCTCCCAAATAAAGTCCCCTCCCCGACCCCTCCCCACAAGTGGGAAGGACTAACCTGCGACGATCGCCCAGAGAGATACGCAGCGCGGCCGACCAGGCGAATGCTGCGCTGGGCAGGACGGCGGCGCTCAAAGCCCCTCCTGCTTGTGGGCAGGGGTTGGGGAGTGGAAAATCACCCATTGCCGCCCGCCCTCGCGCGATCCTCCGCCTGAGCCGCCAGGATTTCCTTCACCTTGGCCACCAGATCGGCCTCGGCGACGGTCTCCTGCGCCACGCGCGCCTCGCGCCAGCTGGCATTGTCCTCGATCTCACCGGACAAGCGCTTGCCTTCGATCAGGTCCTTGATCTGCGCGACGCCTTGGGCACGCTCATCGCCGCCCTGGATGATGGCGATTGGGCAGCCGCGGCGGTCGGCATATTTCAGCTGGTTGCCGAACTTCTTCCAGTTGCCCTGGAACATTTCGGCGCGGATGCCGGCGGCGCGCAGCGCTTGCGTCATGCGCTGGTAGCGGCCCAAAGCATCCATATCCCGGCCATCCATGACTGTGACGCGCACCGGCTCGATGACCTCGCCCTGGCCAAGCTTGCCGAGGTTCTTAAGCGCCGTCATCAGGCGCGAAACGCCGATCGAGAAACCGGTTGCCGGAACCGGCTGGCCCATGAAGCGAGAGACAAGGCCGTCATAGCGGCCACCGCCACCAACCGAGCCGAAGACAACCTTTTCGCCCTTTTCGTTGGTCACGTCGAAGAGCAGTTCGGCTTCGTAGACAGGGCCGGTGTAGTATTCGAGACCGCGGACGACCGAGGGGTCGATCTTGATGCGATCTGGACCGTAGTCCGCTGCTTCAACCAATTGCCAAATCTGCTTTAGCTCAAGAACCCCTTCAACGCCTTTAGGAGAATCTTTGAAGTTGTTGTGAAGCGTGTCAAAAATAGCCCCTCCATCAATCTCGGCACTGGCCACCGGATTTTGAACCAACGGATGTGAACCGAGTGCCGTTTCTGCCCTCTGCAAGATATTGATGAAATCAAGCAATCGATCAATCTGCTGCGAAGTCAGCCCCGCGCCCTTCGTGAAGTCACCGGATTCATCCTTGCGGCCTTCGCCGAGCAAAAGCCGCACGCCCTCAGGGCCGAACTTGTCGAGCTTATCGATGGCGCGCAGCACGTTAAGGCGCTGGCCTGCCTTGTCCTCGTCGCCGAGACCGATTGCCTCCAGCACGCCATCCAGAACCTTGCGGTTGTTCACCCGGATAACATAATCCCCGCGCTTGATTCCGAGGGCTTCCAGCGTATCGGCCATCATCATGCACATTTCGGCATCGGCCTGAACACCTGGCGCGCCGACGGTGTCGGCGTCGAACTGCATGAACTGGCGGAAGCGGCCGGGGCCTGGCTTTTCATTGCGGAACACGTAGCCGGCGCGATAGGTGCGGTAGGGTAGCTGGATCTCATTGAAATTCTCCGCGACATGGCGGGCGAGCGGCGCCGTCAGGTCGTAGCGCAGGCTCATCCACTGGTCGTCGTCGTCCTGGAGCGAGAAGACGCCCTCGTTCGGACGGTCGCTGTCCGGCAGGAACTTGCCGAGCGCATCGGTATATTCGAAGAGCGGCGTTTCGACCGGATCGAAACCATAGTGCTCATAGACTTCGCGGATCTTCGCGGTCATCTCGTTGACGGCGCGGATATCGGCGGCCGAACGGTCGACGAAGCCGCGCGGCAAGCGAGCCTTGAGCTTTTGTGGTTTCTTCTGCTTCTCGTTCATTTCCAACGCATTCCGCTCAATCGTGACAGTGGCGGTTTCCTAGCGGATTGGGAGGATAGCGGCAAGGGCGAAGGGACTTGAAGCGCAAGCCAGAATCGAAGATCGAAGGGCAGTCCACCGAATTGCGGGAACGACCATGATTTTCGAGGCACTTCACTATCTCGCGACGCTGCCTGTCACGGGCAAGGCGAACCGCAGGTTCATCCGCTATTCCATCAACCTCTGGTCTCGCGCCAGGCGCTGCAGCCTGGCGTGGGCGGAGCATGTGGAGAACAGCCGCACAGCCATCCTCTCCGCGATGGACGGTCTTCGCGAGACACGCACGGTCGTCGTGCTCGGCTCGGGCCTGCTTTGCGACGTGCCGATCAAGGAGCTTTCGAAGAGCTTCGATACCGTCGTTCTTGTCGATCTCGTGCACATCGCGTCGGTGCGCCTTTGGCTGAAGACGAAGGGCTACCGCAATGTCCGGCTCATCGAGCGCGACCTCTCCGGTTATGACGATCTCGCGGCAGGGAAAGAGGTGGAGCCGCTCCGCTTCCTGCGGTCGGTGCCCTATCTCGATTTCGCGGTCTCGGCGAATCTGCTGTCGCAAATCGGCCGTGGCGTGAAGCGGCGCTATGAGGCGGAAGAGCCGGGCAGGATGCCCGATGACACCGTGGCTCGGCTGATCGACGCTCATCTTTCCGATCTGGCCGCCTTGCCCTGCCGAACCTGCCTTCTGACCGACATCTCCTACGCCGTCGTCGACCGCTGCGGTAAAACTCACGAGGAAAACGACCTTTTAAATGGCGTCTTGCCGCCTGCGGCCAACGCCAGCTGGTCATGGCCGGTCGCACCGATCGGCGAGGAAAGCGCTGACTACCAGATCGTCCACAAGGTCATTGCCGCCTACTGATTTGGACGTCTCCGACAGTCCCGAATGCACCGAAGACGACTTCAAGGCGACGGGCAAGGGCTGGGGGGCGCATCATTGAGGCGTTGCGCAAGGCGCCAAGCTTTGAAATTCCCACATGGGTCGCTTGGCATCCTTGCCGGGCGTGCCTATTTTGATGGCATGCGTGTCTTCGCCATCTCGACGATGCTTTTCGCCTGGCTGTTCTACAGCGCGATGTCCGCGCTGGCCGGGATGTCCTATGTGCGCGTCGATGCAACAGCCCGTCCTGGCCGAAACGCATCACGATATGGCCGGCATGGATACGGCCGGGCAAAAGAGTGTCGCAGCCAAGGATGCCTGCGCAACAGGCGACACGGCCCACATGGCCTTCTGCGCGGTATGTCTTATCGTGCCTCCGCCGCTCACGATCGGTCGAAGCGCGAAGTCTCTCTTCGCGTATCCTTCATCGGCCGCTGCACATGCGCTCGCCGATCTTCGCCCTGCACCGCAGGCACCACCCCCCGCCTTGTCTGACAATACTTTCCGCATACCGATCGCGCGGCGCGCAAAAGCACTTATGTCAGACAGAGGAAGGAAGTCCCGTGTCTATCAAAATTCTTGCCCTTACCGCAGCCTTCGCCTTCGCCGCCCCAGCGCTTGTCCAAGAAGCGCTTGCCCAGGATAAGACGATGCACATGAATCAAGATATGCCAATGCATGATATGCAGATGGACATGAGCAAGCCGATGGGCGACCAGGGGCCTTCAAGCCAGGCCTTTGCCGAGGCGAACGCCAAGATGCACAAGGATATGGCGATTGAAATGACCGGCGATGCCGATGCAGATTTTGTTCGCAGCATGATCCCGCATCATCAAGGTGCGATCGACATGGCAAAGATCGAGCTGCAATACGGCAAGGACCCGAACATCCGCAAACTCGCCGAAGCCGTCATCAAGGCTCAGGAAGCGGAGATCGCGGACATGAACGCCTGGCTGAAAGCCCACGGCAAGTAAGGCCGATACCCCCGAAGGCTGTTGTCCAACTTTCGGGGGCTATTCGTTCCCGCACCGGCGTTTTCAGTTCGCCGTTTTCAGGCGTTCGGCTCAAACGGTTCCGGGCGGCGCGCGACACCCTGGCGAGCCAGCATCCAGCCTGGATATTCCGGCGCCAGCGCACTGACCTCGTCGAGCTTCTGCATGTCGCCGGCATCGAGCTTCAGCTTGACGGCGGCAAGGTTCTGGTCGAGCTGATCGATGCGCTTCGCGCCGATGATGACGCTGGTCACGAACGGCTTTGCGAGGACATAAGCGAGCGCAACGGCTGCGACGTTGCTGCCGTGCTTCTCGGCAATTTCGCGCATGACGGCCACGCAGGCCCAGGCCTTGTCCTTGTCCACTGGCGGAAAGTCGAAATTGGCGCGGCGGCCTTCGCCGTTGCCAGGCGCACCGGGGCCAAACTTGCCGGAAAGTAGACCGCCGGCGAGCGGCGACCAGACCATCAGGCCGATCTTCTCCTCATTCATCAGCGGCACGATTTCCCGTTCGAGATCGCGGCCGGCGATCGAGTAGTAGGCCTGGACGGTTTCGAAGCGGGCGAAGCCGCGACGCTCGGAAATGCCGAGCGCCTTGGCGATTCGCCACGCCTGCCAGTTGGAAACGCCGACATAGCGCACGAGACCACGCGAGATGAGATCGTCGAAAGCGCGCAGCGTCTCGTCGATCGGGGTGACGGGATCGGTCGCGTGGATCTGGTAGAGATCGATATGGTCCGTCTGCAGCCGCTTCAGACTGGCCTCGACGGAATCCATGATGTGACCGCGCGATGCGCCGCGATCGTTCGGCTTGTCACCCATCACGCCGTAAACCTTGGTGGCGATGACGACGTCCTTGCGCGGGACATCGAGGTTCTTCAGCGCCTGGCCGAGCAGCCTTTCGGATTCACCGGAGGAATATACATCGGCGGTGTCGATGAAATTGACGCCGGCAGCGAGCGAGCGCTCGACGATCTGGTCTGCCGCCTTCTGGTCCACATCGGCAATGGAACCCCATATGGTGCCGCTGACCGCCTCGCCGAAAGTCATGGTGCCGAGGCAGATTTCCGAGACGAAAAGTCCCGTATTTCCGAGTTGATTGTATCGCATGGAGAAATTTCCTTGTGTCGGCCGCAAGCGGCCGCTTGCGGACTGCTGAACTCTAATTTTTGATTATTGGCCTGCACGTGTCAGGCACAGCCAAGGCTGGCTGCAGGCTAGGCAATATTTTACCTAATGCCGATCGTCCGCTTTTCAACGCCGCTGCAACAGGCTGCGACGAAAAAGCAAAAGCCCTTGTCTCGACGCGGCCGCTCAATAGATTGCTTCATGGATTGCAGGAGCTTGAGATGAGCACACATGCGCTGACGACAATCGGCTTCGATGCCGATGATACGCTCTGGCAGAACGAACAATATTACCGGCTGACCGAAGAGCACTTCAGGGAATTGCTCGCCGATTTCGCCGAGGGTCCGAAGATTTCCGAGCGCCTGCTGGAGGCCGAGAAGCGCAATCTCAGCCACTATGGCTTCGGCATAAAAGGCTTCACGCTGTCGATGATCGAGACGGCGATCGAAATCACCGAAGGCAAGGTGCCAACGAGCGTGATTGCCCAAATTCTCGACACGGGCCGCGATCTTCTGTCCCATCCCGTCGAGACCATGCCGCATGTGCGCGAGACGCTTGAAGCGCTGTCGGGGAATTACCTGCTCGTGCTGATCACCAAAGGCGACCTGTTCGACCAGGAACGCAAGCTCGCACAATCCGGCCTCGGCGATTTCTTCGATGCCGTCGAGATCGTCTCGGAGAAGACCGCAGTCACCTATCGCCGGGTTTTCTCGAAGGTCGGCGATGGCCCGGAGCGGGCGATGATGGTCGGCAATTCACTGAAATCCGACATCGTGCCGGCGATTGCCGCCGGAAGCTACGGCGTCTTCGTGCCGCATGAAATGACTTGGGTTCTGGAGCACGTCGACGAACCTAAGGATGCGCCACGCTTTCGCAAGATCGCCCACCTTGGCGAGCTTGGCAGCTTGCTCGGGGCACTGTCTTGACCTATTCGCCGGTGCCGGATTTCGAAGGTGCCGGCGGAAAGAGTGAAGGGCGCTCCGGCTCTTGCGGCGTGGCAGGCTGCGGCTCGCCGACTGGCTGCGGCTCGACCAGTAGCGTATAAGGCGCCCCGAGGCCACGGCGGGGCGAGACCTTGGAATAATAGGGCCGCAGAAACCACGTGGTGTTTTCCTTTACGGTCACATCCAGCGTCGTGCCATCCTCGTCCGTACCGAAGAAAGCTTCGTCATCCGTCTTCGAAAGGTCGAAGATCGCAAGAAAGGCGAATTGGCTCTTGGTCGTGAAGCTGATCTTCACGCGCTGACCGGCGCGCACCGGCAGCGTATAGACATCGCTGTTGCCGAACTTGGTCCAGCCTTTGATCTGCATGGTAACGGCCGGAAACTGCAACTTCTCGAGCTTTTCGCCAGGGTCGAGTTGCGGCGCCTGAGCAAATGCCGCCGTGGTGGACAACAGGACTGCCGCACCGGTTCCGACCCACACTTTCATGGGCGTACCAATGCCGCGCGCATCGCCTCCACTTCGGCACGGCAGAAGCAGCCTTCGATATGATCGTTGACGAGACCCATTGCCTGCATGAAGGCATAAACTGTGGTCGGACCGACGAAGGTCCAGCCACGCCTCTTCAAATCCTTCGATATCCTTGCCGAAACCGGCGTCGTCGGATTGGCGGCAACATGCTGGCGGTCAACGAGGGCCGGACGTTCATGGAGTTGCGGCTCATAGCTCCAGAAATAATGCGCGAGCGAGCCGAATTCGGCCCTCAATGCGATCGCGTGCCGCGCATTGTTGATGGTCGAGGCGACCTTGCCACGGTGGCGCACGATGCCGGGATCGGCAAGGCAGCGCTCGATATCCCGCTCGTCGAAAAGCGCAATCTTTTCGAAATCGAAGCCCGCAAAGGCGGTGCGGAAATTCTCGCGCTTGCGCAGGATCGTCAGCCAGGAAAGGCCGGACTGAAAACCCTCGAGGCAGATTTTCTCGAAGAGGCGGATATCGTCGGTGACCGGCCGGCCCCATTCCTCGTCGTGATAGCGCATGTAGTCGGGGAGATTCGCGTGCCAATGGCAGCGGCTCTTGCCGTCGTCGCCGGTGATGATACCCGATTCGCTCATGTTTCTCCGCAGCTCCTGCGCTCAGAATCCGGCTTTACCATTTAGAAACCTTGTTTCCAAACCGAAGAGTAACCCTGACGAAAAGTTTATTGCGGGGGCCGGCTTTTAATGAATCGATCTTTACCATTCGCTGGCGGGATGATGGCAGCATTCTGTCAGGCAGAAATGCCGCCCTCATGCATTCTCGGTCATTTGTAGAGAGTCCGTCCGATGATGAAATCAGTCTTGATTGCCGCCGGCCTGATCGGCCTTCTTGTCTCGCCGGCGCTCGGCAACGATCGCTATGCGAGCCGCCCGCCGGTCGTTCTCAGCCCCGATCTCACCGCGCCCTGGCTCAACCAGCTCGGCGGTGGCGTTCGTCCCGTCGTCTATCAGCGCCCGGCCGTGCAGCCGCGCGGCTTCTTCCAGCGCCGGTTCTTCCGCCGGGCACCGGCCGTGCAGCAGGTTGCGGCCGTTCGTCCCGGAGTACCGGTGATCCGCCATCAGATCGAGCCGCAATATCTGCCGCAGATGGTCGATTACGAAACGAAGGAAAAGCCGGGCACGATCGTCATCGATACCAACAACCGCTTTCTCTATCTCGTGATGGCAAACGGCACGGCCCGGCGATATGGTGTGGGCGTCGGCAAGCCGGGCTTCGAGTGGGCCGGCGCGCACAAGATCACCCGCAAGTCGGAATGGCCGGCTTGGACGCCACCTTCCGACATGATTGGCCGCGAAGCTGCCAAGGGCCATTATCTACCTGCGCGCATGGATGGCGGCCCGCAGAACCCGCTCGGCGCGCGCGCCATGTATCTCGGCTCGACGCTCTACCGCATCCACGGCACCAACGCACCCTGGACGATCGGCAGCGCCGTCTCGTCCGGCTGCATCCGCCTGCGCAACGAAGACGTTGTCGACCTTTACGAACGCGTCAACGTGGGCACGCGGGTTATCGTCATGTAACGCCCGGATTTAGTTCCGCTGTGCAAGAACATCCGGGCCGGCATACTCGAAAAGTGCAATGGCGCCGGCGACTGATCTTGAATCAGGCTGGAGTTCAGGTAGCTTCAGCCCGATCTTGCTTTTGAGGGGAATCAATCATGCTGAAAGTCGCCTCCGGCCTTGTGGCCGCCGGCATTGCCTTTTCCGTCGCAATAATGCCCGCCGTTGCCCAACCAGTGCACGATGCTGCGCCGGTCGTCCGCGTCGCGCAGTCGAAGTTCGTCAAGCCGCAGTATAAGCGCAAACTCGTGCGGCTCGTGACCGACGAAGTACCGGGGACGATCATCGTCGATACAAACAACAAGTATCTCTACTTCGTCGAGTCGAAGAACCGCGCCACGCGCTACGGCATCGGTGTCGGCCGTGATGGCTTCGGATGGTCGGGCGTCGTCAAGGTCGGCCGCAAGGCAGAATGGCCGAGCTGGACGCCACCGGCCGAGATGCGCATCCGCGAAGCCCGCAAGGGCCATATC
>NZ_JABEPH010000245.1:0-9181 GCF_013004495.1 Rhizobium sp. SEMIA 4085 | reverse complement strand
CGGCAATGCCGAGCGCGTCAACATCTTCGATGTTGTCGTCAAGCATATCGCCGAAAGGCGGGCAGGCGGCGCGAAAGTTCTCATCACCGCCTGGACGGAAGGTTCGCTTGAACGCCTGTTGCAGGTGCTGAACGAGCATGGCCTGGAACGCGTCAAGCCGGTCGAAGCGTTGAAGGCCGTCGATTCGCTGGACAGGGGCGAGGCAGCGGCAGCCGTGCTCAGCCTCGAGTCGGGCTTCGAGATAGGGAATCTCATCGTCATCGGCGAGCAGGACATTCTCGGCGACCGCATGGTTCGCCGCACCAAGCGCCGCAAGCGCGCTGCCGACTTCATTTCGGAGGTTGCGGGTCTCGACGAAGGTTCGATCGTCGTCCACGCCGAACATGGCATCGGCCGTTTCGTCGGCCTGAAGGCAATCGAGGCGGCCGGCGCCCCGCACGCCTGTCTAGAGCTGCAATATGCCGATGACGCCAAGCTCTTCCTGCCGGTCGAAAACATCGATCTCCTGTCACGTTATGGCGGTGAGGGAACCGAAGCCCAGCTGGACAGACTCGGCGGCGGCGCATGGCAAATGCGCAAGGCGAAACTCAAGAAACGCCTGCTCGACATGGCGGACGCGCTGATCCGAATTGCGGCCGAGCGTTTGACCCGCCACGCGCCGGCGCTGACGACACAGGAAGGGCTTTACGACGAGTTTGCGGCCCGCTTCCCCTACGATGAGACAGAAGATCAGGATAATGCCATCGAGGCCGTGCGCGGCGACCTTGCCGCTGGGCGCCCGATGGATCGCCTCGTCTGTGGCGACGTCGGGTTCGGCAAGACGGAAGTTGCGCTGCGCGCCGCCTTCATCGCGGCGATGAACGGTATTCAGGTCGCTGTGGTCGTACCGACAACGCTGCTTGCGCGGCAGCATTTCAAAACCTTCATCGAGCGCTTCCGTGGGCTGCCGGTGCGTATCCAGCAGGCCTCGCGCCTTGTCGGTGCGAAGGAACTCGCTCTTACGAAGAAGGAGGTGGCCGAGGGCAAGACCGATATCGTCGTCGGAACGCACGCGCTGCTCGGCGCCGGCATCAAATTCGCCAATCTCGGCCTCCTCATCATCGATGAGGAGCAGCATTTCGGCGTGAAGCACAAGGAACGCTTGAAGGAGCTGAAGAGCGACGTCCACGTGCTGACCCTTTCGGCAACGCCGATCCCGCGCACGCTGCAGCTGGCGATGACCGGCGTTCGCGAGCTGTCGCTGATCACGACACCGCCGATCGACCGCATGGCGGTGCGCACCTTCATTTCGCCCTTCGACAGCCTCGTCATCCGCGAGACGCTGATGCGCGAGCATTATCGCGGCGGCCAGAGCTTCTACGTCTGTCCGCGCTTGGCGGACCTCGAGGACGTGCATGCCTTCCTGCGGTCGGATGTTCCCGAGCTGAAGGTTGCTGTCGCCCATGGTCAGATGCCGGCGGGCGAACTCGAAGACGTCATGAATGCCTTTTACGAGGGCCGTTACGACGTGCTGCTTTCGACGACCATCGTCGAATCCGGCCTCGATGTTCCGACAGCCAACACGCTCATCGTCCACCGCGCCGACATGTTCGGTCTGGCGCAACTCTACCAACTCCGCGGCCGCGTCGGCCGCTCGAAGGTCCGCGCCTTTGCGCTCTTCACGCTGCCGGTCAACAAGGTGCTGACGGCGACCGCCGAGCGTCGCCTCAAGGTGCTGCAGTCGCTGGATACGCTCGGCGCCGGCTTCCAGCTCGCCAGCCACGACCTCGATATCCGCGGGGCGGGTAACCTTCTGGGTGAGGAGCAGTCGGGCCACATCAAGGAAGTTGGCTTCGAACTTTACCAGCAGATGCTGGAAGAGGCGGTCGCTGAGGTGAAGGGTGTGGACGAAATTCAGGACACCGGCTGGTCGCCGCAGATTTCGGTCGGGACGCCGGTGATGATCCCGGACGGATACGTGCCGGACCTGCATCTGCGCATGGCGCTCTATCGTCGCCTCGGCGAGATCACTGAGCTCAAGGAGATCGATGCCTTCGGCGCCGAAATGATCGACCGCTTCGGTCCGATGCCGATCGAGGTGCAGCATCTTTTGAAGATCGTCTACATCAAATCGCTTTGCCGCATCGCCAATGTCGAAAAGCTGGACGCCGGCCCGAAGGGTGTGGTCGTCCAATTCCGCAACAAGGAATTCCCGAACCCGGCAAACCTGGTCGGGTATATCGCCAAGCAGGGCACGATGGCGAAGATCCGTCCGGACCACAGCGTGTTTTTGACCCGCGACCTGCCGACGCCGGAAAAGCGGTTGCAGGGCGCGGCCGTCGTCATGACGCAGCTGGCCGAAATGGCAAAGCCGTAGGGCCGGTCAGTTCAACCCGATGCGTGCTTCCGCCTTCGCCTTGGCGATGTCGCGAAGCGCGCCTGCCAGCACGTCCGGCGTCTGAGCGCCGCTGACAGCGTATTGCTGGTCGAAGATGAAGAAGGGGACGCCGTTGACACCCATCTTTTGGGCCGCCTCGATCTCGGCAATCACCAGGTCGCGGTCGGCATCCGAAGCAAGCAGGGAGGCGATGACAGCGCGGTCGAGCCCCACTTGCTCGGCGATGTCGAGCAACACGGCGTGGTCTCCAACATTGCTGCCTTCCTCGAAATTCGCCTTGAAGAGTGCGTTGACGACGCGGTCCTGCTTCTCGCGGTCCTCCACCATCGCCCAATGGATCAGGCGGTGCGCATCGAGTGTATTCGGCCCGATCTCAATCGCTTCGAAGTCGAAATTGATGCCGACCTCCCGGCCGAAGTCGGTCAGCATCTTGTGGGCCTGCGCGACGCGTTCAGCGCCGCCGAGCTTCTGCTCCAGCGCTTCCTTCTGATCGACGCCTTCAGGCGGATAGTCGGGGTTGAGGCGGTAGGGCCTCCAGTTGATGTCGACGCCCACTTCGTCCTGCACTTCCGCGATAGCAAGCTCAAGGCGCGCCTTGCCGAGATAGCACCAGGGGCAGACGACATCCGATACGACGTCGATGGTGATGCGTTGCATGGTGGTTCCTTTCATCGGTCCGAGGCTTTCCACGCCATCTATGCCCAGACGCGTCCGACTTCAACCAGGCAGGAAAAAGGAACCGGCTCAGGCACGCTTATTGCACGCTCTGATCCCACCAGGCCGGAAGCTGGTAGCCGTAAAGCGGCACAGCGTCCGGACGGCCGAGCCGCTTGTTGCGTGCGACCCATTGCTGGTCGATATGGTAGAGAGGCAATACATAATGGCCGGAAAGCAGCAATCGGTCATACGACCTGACGGCGGCGGTGAAATCGTCGTCGGAGCGCGCGGTAAGAATATGTTTAATCGACGCATCGACATTTGGGTCGGCAACGCCCGCGAAACTTGAACTGCCCTCGCGGTCGCGCGCAGCCGATGACCAATAGGAAAGCTGCTCGTTGCCGGGCGAGAGCGACGACACATAAGATTTTAGGATAACATCATAGTCGAAACTATTGGTCCGGCTCTGATATTGGGAATCGTCCACTGTGCGGACCGAAGCGGCAATGCCCAGGGTTTGGAGCGAACGCTGAAAGGCAATCGCAAGTTTCTCCTGATCGGCATTCTGCGTCATGATCTCGAAGGCAAGCGGCTTGCCGCTGGCATCCGCCATCTTGCCGCCCTGGATCGAATAGCCGCCTTCCTTCAGCACCTGCACTGCCTTTTTCAGCACGTTGCGGTCGCGTCCGGAAGCATCGGTCACAGGCAGCTTGTAGGTGCCGTCGAGGATAGCAGGGTCGATCTTGTCTTTGATGGGGCCAAGCATGTCGAGTTCGCGGGCGTCAGCCGGAACGCCGAAGCTCGAAAGCTTCGAATTCTGCCAGAAGCTCTGCGTACGCTTGTAGGCACCGGAATAGAGTGTCTTGTTCGCCCATTCGAAATCGAAGACCAGCGAGAGTCCCTCCCGAACCTTCATGTTTGCGAATAGCGGCCGTCGCGTGTTGAAGACAAAGCCGAACATGCCGCTCGGCAGCTTCGACTGGAATGTATCCTTGATCACGACACCGGAAGAAACTGCCGGAAAATTATAGGCCGTCGCCCAGTGGCCGGGGCTGCCGTCGGGATAGACGTCGATATCGCCCTTCTTGAAGGCCTCGAAGAGCGTCGTGTCCTGAAGAAAATACTGAACGGTGATCTGGTCGTAATTGTCCATGCCGACCTTGGAGGGGATATCCTTGCCCCAATAGTTCGGGTCGCGCTCATAGGTGATACTCTCGCCGGGCTTCACCGTCTTGATCTTGTAAGGGCCGGACCCGAGCGGCGGCAAGAGAGACGTCCGGTCGAAGGTTTCGGGATCGATGGCGTGCTTGGGCAGGACCGGAAAAAGCCCAAAGATCATCGGCGTTTCGCGGTCTGCCTTGTCGTTGAAGGTGAAGCGCACGCTGCGCTCGCCGACCTTCTCCATCTTGGAGACAAGGCTGAGACGGTTCGCGAAGGGCACGCGTCCTTTGTCGCGCAGCAACTCGAAGGAGAACATGACGTCGTCGGCCGTCACCGGCTGACCGTCGGACCACTTGGCTTTCGGATTGAGATTGAACTGGATGAACGTGCGGTCCTCGTCCCATTCGACGGTTTCAGCAAGGAGCCCATAGAGAGTGAAAGGTTCGTCCCGGGAGCGCAGCAGCAACGATTCGTAGACGAGATTGCCATAGTCCGGATCCCACATGCCGCGCGCTGTCGTCCGCATGCTTTTCAGGATGAAAGGGTTGAGATTATCGAAGGTCCCGACGACGCCGTAGGTGATCTTGCCGCCTTTTTTCACGTCCGGATTGACGTAGGAAAAATGCTTGTAATCCGGGGGCAGGGCGGGTTCTCCGTGCATGGCGATACCATGCAGCGGGCTGGCAGCAACGGCGCCGCAAAGCAGCGTAAAGGCAAGAGGGAAAATAACCCGGAGCATGTTCAAATCCTTTCCGGCAAAAGGCACGATTCGGCCAAAGACTATCATGCACGGCAGGAAATCGAACATTCACACGCCGAAATCTTTGGGCCCATCCAGAAATTGCCAAAGAAATACTGGATATCTGGATCACCTCAATGTAACAGGTGGTCCCGGGTTTTGGGGGACATGCATTTGCCTTAATGTTCTTAGAGGTGGAATGCCGAATGACCCCGGTTGGAGAGGACGGCAGATCGCGGTCCCGAATGGGTATCAGGAGACAGAATCCGTTATGATGTTCAAGTCTGATAAGAAATTGCGGGCAGCTCTGTCCGTTCTGGCAGTAGCTTTCGGCGCCGCTTCGGCCCCGGTATCCTCCTTCGCGCAGGATGCACCCGCACAGGCTGCCGGAGCGCCGCGGCTTGGCTGGTACAAGACCTGCAGCAAGCAGGAAGACAACGATATCTGCGTCGTCCAGAACCTGATCCTCGCCAACGGCGGCCAGCTCGTCACAGCTGTCGGCCTTATCAGTATCTCCGGCAAGGTCAACCGCAAGATTCTGCAGGTATCCGTACCGACCGCTCGCCTGATCCCGCCGGGCATCATGATGCAGGTCGATAACAACAAGGGGCAGAAGCTCGATTACGCCGTCTGCCTGCCGGACAAGTGCACCGCCGAAATCCCGCTGACAGATGCGATGATCGCCGGCCTCAAGAAGGGCAGCGACGTGATCTTCACGTCGATCAACTTCCGCCGCGCGCCGAACCCGATCAAGATTTCGCTCGAAGGCTTTACCGGCGCCTATGATGGCGAAGCCGTTTCACCGAACAAGCTTGCCGAAAGCCAGAAGAGCCTGCAGGACAGCATGCAGAAGAAGGCTGAAGAAGCTCGCAAGAAGCTCGAGGACGCGCAGAACGCAGCTAAGGCGCAGTAATCCTGCTAGGTGGCGAGAGAAATGAACAAGGACCCGGCCGCCGCGCCGGGTTTTTGTTGTTTCGGCAAACAAAAACCCCGCCGGAGCGGGGTTTAAAATCCTAACCGATTGCGCGTCTTAGTGGGCGAAGCTCATCTTGGGTTTGAGCTGGCCAGACGGCGCTTGATCGAAAATCTGGTAAACCTGCTGATTGCGAAGCGGAATGCCGCTTTCGTCATTCACCAGGTTCTGCTCGGAGACGTAAGCGACATATTCGTTTTCGTCATTTTCTGCGAGCAGGTGGTAGAAGGGCTGGTCCTTGTCAGGGCGGACGTCGGGAGGGATCGAATTCCACCATTCTTCCGTATTCGCAAATTCCGGATCGACATCGAAGATGACGCCGCGAAACGGAAAAACTTTGTGCCGGACCACTTCACCGATACTGAACTTTGCTACTCTTTCTTTCATGGTACGACTTCCTTTCATCACCTGATCTGGTGATTGGGCCCGCTCAAATCAAGATTTTTGCGGGTCTTCGTCACATGAGTGTCATGTCGCCATCAGCCTCAGTGACAAGGAAGGAAGGCCCCGGCGGAACCGGAGCCTTCCGCTGAGCGATCAAGCCGAATAGTACATATCGTATTCGACCGGATGCGGGGTCATCTCGAAGCGCATCACCTCTGCCATCTTCAGCTCGATGAAGGCGTCGATCTGATCGTCGTCGAAGACGCCGCCGGCCGTCAGGAACTTGCGGTCCTTGTCGAGGCTTTCGAGGGCCTCACGCAGCGATCCGCAAACCGTCGGGATCTTCTTCAGTTCCTTCGGCGGCAGATCGTACAGATCCTTGTCCATGGCCTTGCCGGGATGGATCTTGTTTTTGATGCCGTCGAGACCGGCCATCAACATGGCGGCGAAAGCGAGATATGGGTTGGCGGTCGGATCGGGGAAGCGGACCTCGACGCGCTTAGCCTTCGGGTTGGAGCCGAACGGAATGCGGCAGGAGGCCGAGCGGTTGCGGGCCGAATAGGCAAGGAGCACCGGTGCTTCGTAGCCCGGAACGAGACGCTTGTAGGAATTGGTCGACGGATTGGTGAAGGCATTGATTGCCTTGGCATGCTTGATGATGCCACCGATATAATAGAGGCAGGTTTCGGAAAGGCCGGCATATTCATCACCGGCAAAGGTCGGCTTGCCGCCCTTCCAGATCGACTGGTGAACGTGCATGCCCGAGCCATTGTCGCCGAAGATCGGCTTCGGCATGAAGGTTGCCGTCTTGCCGTAGGCGTTGGCGACCTGGTGCACGACGTATTTGTAGATCTGCATCTTGTCGGCGTTGCGGACGAGCGTGTCGAACTTGATGCCCAGTTCGTGCTGGGCAGCGGCCACTTCATGGTGGTGCTTCTCGACGACGACGCCCATTTCGGCAAGCACCGTCAGCATTTCCGAGCGCATGTCCTGGGCGCTGTCGACCGGCGGAACCGGGAAGTAACCACCCTTGACGCGCGGACGGTGACCGAGATTGCCGGTCTCGTAGTCGGTGTCGTCGTTCGACGGCAGTTCGCTGCTATCGAGCTTGAAGCCGGTATTGTAGGGATCGGCTTTGTATTTCACATCGTCGAAGACAAAGAATTCAGCTTCCGGACCCACGAAGATCGTGTCGCCGATGCCGGATGCCTTGAGGTAGGCCTCAGCCTTCTTTGCCGTGCCGCGCGGATCGCGGTTATATGCTTCGCCCGAAACCGGGTCGAGAATATCGCAGACAATGACCATGGTGGATTGGGCGAAGAACGGGTCCATGTGAACCGTTTCAGTGTCCGGCATCAACACCATGTCGGACTCGTTGATGGCCTTCCAGCCGCCGATCGAGGAACCGTCGAACATGACGCCGTCCGCGAACATATCCTCATCGACGCAGGAAACGTCCATCGTGACATGCTGCAGTTTGCCCTTGGGGTCGGTAAAACGCAGATCGACGAACTTCACGTCGTTTTCTTTGATCTGCTTAAGAATTTCGTTCGCGGTCGCCATGAAATCTCCCTTTCATTTGCAATGACGATGAGTAAATTCGCCGCGTCGGGCGAGCCGCCTTAAATAGCGTCGATGCCGGTCTCGCCGGTACGGATTCGAATGACTTCTTCGACGTTGGATACGAAGATCTTCCCGTCTCCAATTCGGCCGGTCTGCGCGGCCTTGCGGATCGCGTCGATGACGGCTTCCGCGTTCTCGTCGGCGAGCACGACCTCGACCTTCACCTTGGGCAGAAAGTCGACGACATATTCAGCACCGCGGTAAAGTTCCGTATGGCCTTTCTGGCGACCGAAGCCCTTTGCTTCCGTGACAGTGATGCCCTGCAGGCCGACTTCCTGAAGGGCTTCCTTCACCTCGTCCAGCTTGAAAGGCTTAATGATCGCTTCGATCTTTTTCATGAGAAAATGACTCTCCGCTTCTCCCGTTAAAGCGGGCAAATTGCCGCTCGCGAAACATGATGCAGGTATCGTGCCAGTTCGCAACGCCGGAGAGCGAAAAAATATGTCAATTCCCCCCGAATTCGCGGCTTCGCGGCGCTTTTTGAGGCGTTTTTTCCAGCAAAAGCGGTTGGGATTGCCATCGGAAATTCAAAAATTGCACAAAACTAGTAAAAATGCGGGGTGGCTCTTAATGCATCGGTCGCGCGTCAGATGCCCTAAGAATAGGCAAATGACTTAAAAATAAGCTGCGGAAGAGATTGTAAATCAGGTTGTTTTTTAGGCGTTTTTTGAATTGAATGGCGTATGGCAGAAAAACTGGGTGACCTACTTCTTACGCCTGCAGAAATGGCTGCCGTCGATGCCGCCACGGCCGAATCGGGCATCGCCTCTTTCGGGCTTATGTGGAGCGCGGGGGCGGCCGTCGCGGGTGCCGCGCTTCGGCTGTATCCCGGCGCATTGCGCTTCGCCGTTCTCTGCGGCCCCGGCAACAATGGTGGCGACGGATATGTCGCGGCCCGTCGGCTCGCGGAAAGCGGCGCCGAGGTTGCCGTCTTCCATCTCGGCGACCCGGCCAGGCTTCACGGCGACGCCGCTCGAGCAAGGGCCGAATGCGCGCTCGCCTCGCAACCGCTCGCTGTGTATATCCCGGGGCCGGGCGATGTTGTTGTCGATGCGATCTTCGGGGCGGGGCTCGGACGGGATGTGCCGCAGCAGGTGCGTTCCGTCATCGAGCAGGGGACCGGCGCTGCGGTTCCCGTGATTTCCGTCGACTTTCCATCCGGGCGCGGCGGCCGCAGCGGCCGGGGGCCGGGCGCGGCCTTCAAGGCGGCCCCCACCGGCCCGGTCCTGACCCGCCAACCCCGCCCCTTGCCTATGCCCGGCGGGGG
>NZ_JABEPH010000244.1:0-9202 GCF_013004495.1 Rhizobium sp. SEMIA 4085 | reverse complement strand
CGGCTGGCCTTCGCCGCGGCCCCAGTGCAGCCGTGCCAGCTTGCACAGATTGCGACCGATCTTGTCGATGCGCCCTAGCTCGCGCCAAATCGCGATAGCACGATGGTGCGCCTCGATCACCGGTTCATAGACGTGCAGGGCCAGTCCCGCCTCGTAGGCCCAGTCTTCGTAAAGCTGGGCGGCCAGTTCCGGTGTGGCTTGCGCGACGTATTTGAGAGCTGTCGCCAAATGTGAAGCCCCCTCCCGGTGAGCGCCCAGGCGCGCCGCATGGGCCGCGGCTTGTGGCGCCAGTTCGAGAACGCGCGCCCCATCGTCGGCCCCGGCAGCGTGGTGTACACGGCGTGAAAGCAGGGCAGACGCATGGGCCGTAGGGAGTTGTGATATCGCCACTTCCACCTTTGCATGGAGCGACCTCTGAAGGTTCGGTGGCAGCCGGTCGAGCGTCGCCTGCCGAGCAAGTTCATGTCTGAACATCACGGCGCCTTGGTCGTCTTGCCGCAGCAATCCACGCGCCACGCATTTGTCCACCAGGGCTTCGGCTTCGACACCGAGCAGGCGCCGGATGAGCCACGGTTCCACGCTGCCTGGCACAATGCTGATCACCTCAAGCACCTTGCGTTCACTCGCTGTCAGTCGAGACAGGCGCGTCCAGACCGCATCGCGTATCGAATCTGGTACACGCCCTGGCTCCGCCTCGCCGCTTGCCAGAAGTTCGGTGATGAAAAAGGGATTGCCCTCCGTAACGCGATAGAGATCGGCGGCGCCGCGGCCCGCCTGCTCAGCCAACACCGTCACCGCTTCGCGAGACAGCGGCTCAAGGGCAATGCGGGTGACCGATGCGGACGGAAGATCGCCGAGAACATGCGTCAGAGGATGATCGGCGCCGATTTCATCGCTGCGCAGACTGAGCACTAGCACGGCTGGAAGCAAGGAGATGCGGCGACCGAGGTATTTTATCAGGTCGAGCGTCGCGTTGTCGGCCCAGTGGACATCCTCGAAGATGAGTACGATCGCAACACTGGCGTGCTGAAGCACATTCAACAGTGCCGGAAAGAGCCGCTCCGGCGGAGCCGCCTGATCGAGCAGTGCTGCCACATGGGGGTCAAGCAGTTGCCCAATGTCCTGCATGGGGCCGAGCGGGCACGGCGTGAAAAGCGCCTCGCACCAGCCCCATAATACCTGGCAGCCTTTGTCGGCATGCTCCGCGAACTCGCGCAGGAGAGAGGTCTTGCCGATTCCGGCTTCGCCTTCGAGCAGCACAGTGCTGCCGTGCCCGGCCGCAGCGCTCCGCATTGCACTCAGTAAAGTTTCGAGTTGACCCTCTCGATCGAGCAGCATCGCGATACCCTCTCGTCGAGAGTATAACAAAATAAGATTATTTTGGCACAATGAAGTCTGCGAGTTGAAGGCCCTATTTCGCCAATATTAGGTAGAGGTTTTAGTTGTTTCTCCGGGACGTTAAGTAATCTTTTTCCGGCTGCTCGCGCGTGATGGCCCGAAACCGGAGCGCGCGGAGAGCTGAGCAATCCAATCATCGCCGCTCGCGCACCTTAAGATTGAAGCAACGACAGTTTCAAAGTCGACGGCACGCATCAGGAGAATTTTTTGCGGATGGAGCGTTCTGATGTTGACTGGTTCAGCGGCGGAAAATCCTGTCATCTATGACGACGAGGAGGTGGTTGAATTTCTTTCTTGATTTTGTCAGGGTCAATCTCTAAAAAGGGTCATAAATGACCCTTTTTAGGAGACGCGCAGTGTCAGTAGTTAGTCTAAAGGACGCAAAGGCGTCGTTCTCTCATGTTATCGATCAAGCTGCCGCTGGCGAGTTTGTAACGATCACGCGCCACGGTCGAGCCGCCGCCGTCCTGGTCAGTGTAAGAGCCGCAGAAGCCGCAAGGAAGGCACTCCGGAAGGATCGACCTAGCCTGGTCCAGTACCTGAAGACCTTTCCGGCTGATTCCGACCTCGACGACGATGTTTTCGCTCGCAACCCCGCCCCCTCCCGCGAGGTTGATCTGTGAGCTTTCTTCTCGACACCAACGCCATTTCCATGTTCTCACCTTCCAGGGCGAGTGCATCAGACACCTTTGCCGACTGGGTCAATGAGCAAGACCAACTGGACGCGATCTATCTTTCAGCGGTGACGGTCCACGAAATTGAAAAGGGCGTTCGCCTATTGGAAGCGAAAGGTGCCAAGGCAAAAGCGGCAGGGATTCACATGTGGCTACAAGGCCTGATCGCTGGACATGGTGACCATATTTTGCCGGTCGACAACGACGTCGCTCTTGAATCTGGCAAGCTGGAAGCGAAAGCGATTACTGCCGGATATAGTCCAGGTGCGGCCGACGCAATGATTGCAGGGACGGCAAGCGTTCATAAGCTTACCGTTATCACGGCAAACCTAAAGCACTTCCGACCGTTCGGTATTGCCGTTAAGTCACCGGATCAGGTTGCTCGCTAACGGAGTCTCAAACTGCGATCAGCCAGGCCTCGGTGCACGTTCATCAATGAATGCGGTCCCGAAGATGACGAAGCGACGCTTTGCCAGATATCGCCTCAGTGAAACATTGGCCATGCTCTGATTTAAGAGACGGTAGAGGTCTTTCGCAGTCTTGCGGATTGAAAAATGCTCACAACGCCAATCGTATCGCTCAGACTCTTCTTGTGCGCTCCAATCTAAAACCGACTGCGGTCGGCGCATCAGTCGTCGATGCGAAACCCGACCTTCATGACCACCTGGTAGTGGGCCACCGCACCATCCTTGATGTGTCCGCGGATTTGATCGACCTCGAACCATTCAAGGTTTCTCATCGTCTTTGAGGCTCGGGAAATCGCCGTCTCGATCGCCTCCGTGACAGAGGTCGTCGAACTTCCGATTAGTTCGACCTTCTTGTAAACGTGGTCGTTCATGCCATCCTCCCATTTGAGTTGAAATCTCTCTGACACGGCTTCCAAGCTTGCTACCGAACACACACGATCCGGGAACCGCCGCCTTTTGTCAAACGGCCCGGGTATGAGCGCTTCCGGAAAAAGTTCGGCATGCTCATCCGGCATCTCACTGTAACCGCTGTTCCAGCCCCACGTTGTCCTCGCTGCCGTAATCTGTGATCGCCTTTCGATGGACGAGCAACGGGAGTTTCTCCATGGAGACTACATTGGGGGTTCTCACGACCAGAAAGTCTGGGCGTGAGGTTCACCGGCACTGGCCGGACGAGGTCAAGGCATAGATCGTTTCTGAGAGCTTGCGGCCTGGCGCGATGGTGAATGAGGTCGCACATGCGCATCCGCGGGATCGGCGACAAAGCCCAGCAGGCTCATATTCGAGCCATCAAGGATTTCGCCAGGTTTCTGAAGCGATCTCCGCACACCGCCACACCCGATGACCTACGCGCCTATCAGCTGCACATGACCAACGCGGGCCTTACTCCGCCCACCTTCAACGCCCGCATCGTCGCGCTGCGGTTCTTTTTCGGCATCACCTGCGCACGCGAGGAGATGAAGCGGCATATGCAGTTCCGTCGGCAACCGCAGAAGTTGCCCGTTGTCTTGAGCGTCGAGGAGGTTTCCGACCTGCTGATGGCTGCCCCGGGGCCGGGCCTGAAGTATCGCGCCGCCCTCAGCATCTCCTATGGCGCCGGACTGCGTGCCTCGGAGGTCTGCAACCTCAAGATCAGCGACATCGACAGCGACCGGATGCTGATCCATGTCGAACAGGGCAAGGGGCAGAAGGACCGCAAGGTCATGCTGTCGCCCGGGCTGCTGGAGCTCTTGCGCGACTATTGGCGCGAAGCACGGCCACAAGGCTGGCTGTTTCCCGGCAAGCCGAAGATCAACCCGATCTCGCCGCGGCAACTCAACCGCGCCTTCACGTCGGCAAAGAGTGTGGCCGGCATCGCCAAGCCCGCGACACTGCACACCCTGCGGCACAGCTTTGCCACCCACCTTTTGGAAGCGAACACGGATGTGCGGGTGATCCAGGTCCTTCTCGGACACGCCAAACTGACGACCACCGCCCGATATACCCATGTCGCCACCAAGACAATCCGCGACACGGTCAGCCCGTTCGAGATCCTAAAGAAGCTACAGGACACAACGCTGCGACGGGGTCTGGAATAGCCCCGGGCCGCGGTGCCCCGTCAGAAGCTGGAGATCGCTGACATCTTCCGTGCCTATGGCCCCGCGTGGCGGCGGGCCAATGCCGGGCATGTCAGCCTGGCCCAGCTCAAGGTCATGTCGGCGATCGAAGCCTGCCGAACCGAGGCGCTCGGCGGGCACGTGGCGGCCTGTGCCAAATGCGGCCACCATCACATCGCCTATAATTCCTGCAAAAACCGGCACTGTCCGAAGTGCCAGGGACCTGCGGCGCGGGACTGGATGGCCGCCCGCGCCGCGGACCTGCTGCCCGTGGAATATTTCCACGTGGTCTTCACCCTGCCTGCCGAGATCGCGCAGATCGCTTACTGGAATAACAAGGTCATCTATGACCTGCTGTTTCGGGCATCGGCCGAGACGCTGACCACCATCGCCGCCGATCCCCGGCACCTTGGCGCGCGCATCGGCATGACCAGCGTGCTGCACACCTGGGGATCGGCGCTGAGCCATCACCCGCATGTCCACATCATCGTGCCCGGCTGCGGATTGTCGCCGGATGGCACGCGCTGGATTGGCTGTCGCCCCGGGTTCTTTCTGCCCGTAAAGGTTCTGTCCCGTCTGTTCCGGCGGCTGTTTCTCGAAGGACTGATGGCACTCCATCAATCCGGCGATCTGTCCTTCTTTAGCGATCTGGCCGGGCTTGCACAGGCGGATGCCTTCGCTGCCTGGCTTGCCCCCTTCCGCAAATCCGACTGGGTGGTCTACGCCAAGCCCCCGTTCGGCGGTCCCGAGGCCGTGCTGGCCTATCTCAGCCGCTACACCCACCGCGTGGCGATCTCCAACAGCCGCCTGATCAGTGCGAATGCCGAGACGGTCACCTTCCGCTGGAAAGATTACCGGATCAAGAACCGTGACCGTCACAAGGTGATGCGGCTGGCCACCGACGAGTTCATCCGCCGTTTCCTGATCCCCGTTCTGCCCGACGGATTCCACCGCATCCGCCATTACGGCCTCTTGGCCAGCGCCGCCCGAAAGGCCAATATCGCAAAGATCCGCAGTTTGCTCGGGGCGGAAGCCCCATCGCAGGATGACGCACCAGACGTTGAGATCATCCCGCTCACCTTGAGAGAGCCATGCCCCGACTGCGGCGGGCCAATGCGCATCATCGAGATCTTCAAACGCGGCCAGCGCCCGACAGCCCGAGCACCGCCACGAAAGGATGCCGCATGATGTCCTGCCTGCCATCTGCATTGCATCGGTTCCGGCTCGCACTCCTGTGCCGGCCCACCCCTGACTTGTGCTATTCGATGCTGATATCGAGGAACCGACCCAGATTTTGCGGCGTAGAACCCAATGCAACCGTCAGAGCGCAAACCGGCGCGCTCCAAATCAAGGCTCAGATGATTGGCCATGCCGGTCCCTCCACTGACCTCACCAGCCAAACGCACGTACTTTCCCCATAAACACCGTATTCGCCTCCCGCGGCTTCCTCCTTGGGAGGTTTTCCAACGCGGGCCGAAGTCGCGCCCAGCCTCACCTTCACACCGCGGCCCGCATCGAAAAACCTTCACCGAAGGAGACCGTCAATTCGTCGCGCGAGGACGGCAGCTTTGCGCCTAATGTCGGTCGTTTGGGCTGGCTTCAACAGATCCTGAAAGCGGACACGCCAACGATAAAGCCAAGATGCAGGAGATGCTCTCGTTGCCTGCTGCTTGTGACCGGAAGCAGCGGCATGGCGTTGAAAGCGGCCGGCTTCCCATCGGCGCGTTGCGGACGAGGGTGATGACGCTTCGCTCCACGCGTCCTAACCTTCAACCTTCTGCCAGACGGAGACATGTTTATCGCTGACCTGCGTGAACAGCTCCTTTTTCCAGCCGCCCCAACGCTCTTTGAGCCTTAAACCAGCCAGTCGCGCCATAAGGTCGAATTCAGCTGGCCAGGCATAACGAAACGGTACTGAGAATCGCTCATAGCTTCCGTCACGGAGCCAGATGTGATGGGACGAGAAATTCTGGTTCACCACGTCGTACTCGTCGACGCCCCAATGCGTTTCGCCGTGGTCGAACGCCAGGATCGTCTCGCCGACCGGCAGCCGCTGAAGCGGTGGCACGCCGACCTCAATCAGGAAGTGTCCACCAGGTTCGAGATGCGCGGCTGCGTTCCGGAAGCAGGCGAGCTGAGCGTCCTGCGATGTCAGGTTGTTTATCGTATTGAAAACCAGGTAGACGAGTGAGAACCGTCTCGCGACATCCGTCGTTACCATATCGCCGATCGCTACCGAGATCTCCGCGCCTCCTTCTTTAGCGCGAAGGCGAGACACCATCGGCCTCGAAAGCTCGATGCCCTCCACCTGCACTCCTTTCCGCGCGAGAGGAAGTGCGATACGTCCGGTTCCGATCGCGAATTCCAAGGCGCGCCCGCCTCCTGCGAGCTCGGCCAGGAGATCAACGGCCGGCTCGATCACCTCTGGCGCAGAGATGCCTTTATCATCATCGTAGGTCGCAGCGATCTTCTCGTCGAAAAGCCGGTCATCATGCATTCTGTCTGCCTCTCTGGTAACGCTTGTTTCAAGACCGACGGCGCTATCGCGTTGACCGCGGCTTCGTGGACATCGCATTAATTCGTGAGCCGTCGCGAAAGGGATCAGCGAGGGCTTCCACCCATCCGCTCGGGGCATGGGATTCCCCGCAGGCAAGCGCATCCATGGCGGCGGCCGGTGATCTGTTTCGTCGCTCGCTGGCTGCGACGGTGCCAGTCCAAGCGAACTCGCGAATATCGCGACGCGCAATACCTATGTCCGCCAGATCACGATCCGATAGTCGGTGCAGTGCGTGTTCGGTCTCGCTCCGTTGCCACCAGCCCACAATGACGGAGGCTCCGAACCTCAAAGCTGGTAGCTTCGTCAGAAGGCCGCGGGCAAGGCGCTCCGGGATTTCGGCTATTTGGAATTCCAGTGTCATGACCTTCGTCCAAGTTGTGCTGAGTTACTGCCAACCTAGTGAATTGCCGTCAGACGTGTTATCGGCAGTCTGACAAATTATGTCTCTGAGCCGCCATGATTGCCCGCGACAACCTGATCAACGTTCATTTGCCGGAAGACGGGTTCGGAGATTATCCGCATACCGCTGTCGCTCAGGGCGGAGCAGAGCCCGCCGGGCGGACCTACGCTTTTCATACGCACCACCGGGCGCAGCTTTTCCAGATCGTGCGGGGTTCGCTGAGGCTGGAGACGGAGCGGGGTTACTTCATCATCCCGCCCGAACGCGCCGTGTTCGTGCCGTCCGGGGTCCTCCACGAGGTGACCTACCTGCAGGAGACGGAGCGCAGCTATCTCTTTTTCCGCCCCGACGCGGTGGCGAGCCTGTCACCGGAAGTCTCCGTGATCGGTACGACGCGGCTCCTGCGCGAGCTAATCCTGGCGTTTCTGGAAATACCTCGCGCGGATGCGGGCAGCCTCCGCGCCGCACGACTTGTGGCAGTCATTCTCGACCAGCTCCAGCCGAGTCCGGTCGCACCGTTGTCTCTCCAGTTGCCGGCATCCGAACGCCTCCGGGACATCGCCGCAGACATGCGGAATGAGCCGGGCGCAGATTGGCCCCTCGATGAGCTTGCGTCACGTGCGGCCATGTCCCCACGTAGCTTCCAGCGTCACTTCAAATCTGAGACAGGGATGAGTTTCCGCGCCTGGCGACAGCAGGCGAAACTGCTGAAATCGGTGGAGTGGCTCGCCGGTGGCCGAAGCGTCGGCGACATCGCTTTTGCACTCGGCTACTCAGGCCCCAGCGCCTTCATCGCGGTTTTTCGGGCGGCCTTCGGTGCCTCTCCCGGAAAATAATTCCAAGACACGCCTCTGGAGCTGTGATTCACCGGATGCCCGGCGCGGCTTACCGCGTAAGTCTGCCTTCTTGGCCTCGCTCTCCAGAACCTGCCAGTCTCCTTCCGGCCCCATTTTTGGTCATCGCCAACCCCTTCGACATGACCGCTTTTGGCGGATATCGTTGAAAAACTCGATGGATTAGCCGTTCATCCGGCTGTTTCGATCCTTTTACGCAGAGAGCTATTGGTTATCTGCCCTGCGCTTCTGCGCAGGGCATCGATTTATGCCACTCCTATACGGCGATGATGCCGTGCGGCGACCTTTGTGGTCTGAGTTTCGCCAGTCTCCTGAGGTTTTGGGCGGTTGCGGCAAGCAGGAATTCGTCTCGCGCGCCGCACGGACCCCGCAGCCTCAAACGCGCCATCCGGAGAATGCGTTTGAGGTGAGCAAAGAGCATTTCGACTTTCTTACGACGATGCCGAGACTGCTCATATTCAGGCGTGGCAGCAATCGCTCGGGCGACATCGCGGGCGTCCTCGTTGAGATCACGCGGCACCTTGCGAGCAACCGCATTCGGGCAGCAGCGCTGTTTGATTTCACAGCCGTCGCAGTCCTTCTTGCTGGCTCGATAGAGCCGCCTTCCGTCGCTCGTGATCCCTGATCTGGGCGTTGCATAGGTTCTGTGGAACTGCTTCAGCTCCTTACCTGCCGGGCAAATGTAGCGATCATTCTCAGCCTCCCAAGTGAAGTCCGAACGCGAGAAGGTCCCATCGGTCCGGTTCGATTTGTCGAAGACAGGAATGTGCGGCGCGATGTCCTTTTCTTTGACTAGCCAGGCAAGATTGTCAGCAGAACCGTAAGCGCTGTCGGCGGCGAGATAGTCTGGCTTTAGGCCGAAGCGGTTCTCGGTCCTATCGATCATTGTGCGTGATGCACCGACCTCTGCCTGGCGGATGGCACGTGTGGCCTCGACATCGACAATGACGCCGTGATCGGTATCGATCAGATAGTTGGTGGCGTAGGCGAAGAACGCATGCCCTTTGTGGGCACCGGTCCATTGGGCTGCCGGATCGGATGGGGAGATAAACTTCGGCGTTACGGGAGAAGCAGCACCGAAAGCGGCGTCATCGAGAACTGCCAGATCTTCCTGTACCGAGCGGCGGGCGTCGTCTTTGATCTCCCATTCCGCGCCGGGTACCGAACGCTGCTTGTTGGCGTCCGCCGCGATCAGGCTGGCATCAACGGCAAAGCCTTCCGCACCCACCAGTCCCTGGGCAAGGCACCGTTCCACCA
>NZ_JABEPH010000243.1:0-9209 GCF_013004495.1 Rhizobium sp. SEMIA 4085 | reverse complement strand
GGTCGGCCTCAAGGCCATTGGCGTTGCGAAGACACCCTATACGCTGCAGTTCAACGATCTGATCAACAGCGCCAACGGCCCATGGGCCAGCTTCACAAATGCCGCCATCTTCGGCGACGATGTCGACGGCGCCTTTTCAAGCGCCCAGTCGGAAATGCAATCGATCATAGACAGCGGCCAATAATGCTCTCCCGGCCGCGGGCCGGGAGGCGGTGGCAGCTTCCCGGCCAACCTCAATGACAGATGCGGAGCGTTCTCGATGACAGGTTCAGGCTTACCGCGCCAATCTTCCCCGCGCAGGCGTCGGAGATCGCAATGGCGCGGCCTTGCCTATATCGCGCCGGCCATGGCGCTCGTTATCGTCTTCTTCATCATGCCGGTGCTTTTCACCGGATGGATGAGCCTTCACAACTGGCCGCTGATGGGCGCTTCGCGCTGGATCGGATTCAACAACTATTTTCGCATGTATAACGACAGCCGCTTCATAACAGCGCTGAATTTTACGGCCTATTATACAGTGATCGTCACGATCGCGATCTTTTCGGTGGCCTTTCCGCTCGCGATCTTCGTCGAGAAAGAGCGGCAGTTTGTCAGCGCCTACCGCACGATCATCTTCCTGCCTGTGGTCGTCGGCCTTGCGACGGCCTCGCTGCTTTGGGTTTGGCTCGCCAATGTCGACAGCGGTTTCATCGGTCCCGCCTTGAAAGGCCTCGACCTCGTGGCAAAAAGCCCCAACCTGCTTGCGACTTTCGACACGGCGTTTCTGACGATTGTCGTGATGGTCGTCTGGAAGATCGCAGGCTTTACCATGATCATCCTCCTGACTGGACTTCAGGCTATTCCCGCCGAACTCAACGAGGCGGCCCGCATCGATGGCGCCGGGCGTTGGCAACGCTTCGTGCACCTGACACTGCCGCTGATGCGAAAGACGATCGCACTGGCACTGATCGTCTCTGTCACCGGATCGATCCTCGCCTTTGACCAGTTCTACATCATGACGGCCGGCGGACCGCAAAACAAGATGATCTCGGTCGTCTACTACATCTTCAATCAGTCCTTTGTGTCCTTCAATCTCGGCTATGGCGCAGCGCTCTCGATCGCGCTGCTCGCGATCCTCGTGGCTATCAGCATCGTGCAGCTCTGGCTGCTCCGTGCGGGAGAGGATCACCCATGATTTCCGCGAAGGAAAAACGTGCGCGAAAGCGCTTGCGCTTGCAGTCGGCCTATCACCTGACAGGGATCGCCATCGCAATCTTCTTTCTGGCGCCTTTCGCCGTCACGCTGCTTGCCTCGTTCCGGCACGGAACCGAAGCGAGCCTGCCGCCCCTTCCACCATGGCCGACCGCGAAAATAAGCTTCGATTCCTACAGATTGCTGGATACCTTCGGCGCCGGGATCTGGCGGCATATGATCAATTCTCTGCTTGTTTCCCTTGCCACCGTGGTGCTCACGGTTGCAGTCAGCCTGCTTGCGGGCTACGGATTTTCGCGCTACCGCTTTCCTCTGAAGAACGTGCTCTTCGTGCTGATCATCACGACACTGATGATCCCGTTCCAGTCGATCCTGACGCCGCTTTTTATCATCCTTGC
Source organism: Rhizobium sp. SEMIA 4085 (assembly GCF_013004495.1). Classification (NCBI taxonomy): domain Bacteria; kingdom Pseudomonadati; phylum Pseudomonadota; class Alphaproteobacteria; order Hyphomicrobiales; family Rhizobiaceae; genus Rhizobium; species Rhizobium sp. SEMIA 4085. The sequence continues at coordinate 7,620 of NZ_JABEPH010000243.1, read as the reverse complement.
AAAGCTCGGGCTCAACAATTCGCTGCTCGGGCTGACGCTCGTCTATGTGACGCTTCAGCTACCCTTTTCCGTCTTCATGATGCGAAATGCTTTCGACGCCGTGCCGAAGGAGATCGAGGAGGCTGCGCGCATCGACGGCGCCCGTGATTTAAAACTCCTCGGGCGCGTGCTGTTGCCCCTCGTCTTGCCGGGTGTCGCCACCGTCGCGATCTTTGCGTTCCTGAATGCCTGGAATGAGTTCCTGGCAGCACTTGTGCTGCTCTCCAGCAACGAGAGATACACCCTGCCGGTCCTCATGACGGCAGTGCGCGCCGGCCGCCTTGGCGCCATCAACTGGGGTGCTGTGCAGGCCGGCGTGGTCGTCATGACGATCCCCTGCCTCATCGTCTTCCTGCTTTTGCAACGCTACTACATGCGCGGGCTGATGGCCGGCGCGGTAAAATGAACCCAGCTACAACGGATGAAGCCATGAACAAGCCAAAACGAGACCGCCAGTTCCGCCCCTTGCCCGTTCCAAGCGTCGAACTTTACGGCATCTTCGGTGACCGTCAGGATGCCATCTGCGAGTCCACGGCCGAGACACTTCTCGACCGCTGCGTGGAGGCGGGCATGCTGCGCGCGATCGATACCAGCCAGCCAGGCCCCGGTGTCGTCATTCCAATTCAGCCCTGGGGCGGTACGACGCAGATGTTCTGGGACAGCGACCTTGGAAAGTCGATCGAGACGGTCGCCTATTCGCTTTACCGGCGCCCCAATCCCAAACTTGAGGCGCGCGTCGACGAAATCATCGACATGTACGGGAAGCTGCAGGACGCGGACGGCTACCTGAATGCCTGGTTCCAACGCGTTCAGCCCGGTCGCCGCTGGACCAATCTGCGCGATCACCACGAGCTTTATTGCGCCGGGCATCTGATCGAGGGCGCCGTTGCCTATTATCAGGCGACGGGCAAGCGAAAGCTGCTCGAGATCATGTGCCGGTATGCCGATTATATGATCAAGGTCTTCGGCCATGGCGAGGGCCAGATACCGGGCTATTGCGGCCATGAGGAGATCGAGCTCGCGCTCGTGAAACTCGCGCGGGTGACCGGCGAGAAGAAGTATCTGGATCTCGCCAAGTATTTCATTGACGAGCGTGGCACAGAGCCGCATTTCTTCACCGAAGAGGCGACCCGCGATGGGCGCGACCCGGCAAATTTCATTCAGAAGACCTACGAATACAATCAGGCGCATCAACCGGTGCGCGAGCAGAAGAAGGTGGTCGGCCATGCGGTGCGCGCGATGTATCTTTATTCCGGCATGGCCGATATCGCGACGGAATATAGCGACGACACGCTGACGACAGCGCTCGAAACACTCTGGGACGACCTTACCACCAAGCAGATGTATATTACAGGTGGCATTGGACCGGCCGCCGCAAATGAGGGCTTCACCGATTACTACGACCTGCCGAACGAAACCGCCTATGCGGAAACATGTGCTTCGGTCGGCCTTGTCTTCTGGGCAAGCCGCATGCTCGGCCGGGGCCCGAACCGCCGCTATGCCGACATCATGGAACAGGCGCTTTACAACGGCGCCATGGCCGGAATTTCGCTCGACGGCCGCACGTTCTTTTATGAAAACCCACTTGAAAGTGCCGGTAAGCATCATCGCTGGATCTGGCATCATTGCCCGTGCTGTCCGCCGAACATTGCCCGCCTGCTATCCTCCATCGGGTCGTATATGTATGCCGTTGCCGACGACGAGATCGCCGTACATCTCTACGGACAAAGCAAGGCGCATTTTGAAATCGGCGGCTCCAAGATCACGCTTTCGCAGGAGACGCGCTATCCTTGGGATGGCGCCATATGTTTCGACGTCGTAACGGAAAGGCCGGCGCGTTTCGCAGTGTCGCTTCGTATCCCCGAATGGGCAAACGGCGTCGCGATCAAGGTGAATGGCGAGGCGCTTGAACTTTCATCCGTGGCGCTCGACGGCTATGCCCGCATCGAGCGGGAATGGAAAAGCGGCGATCACGTCGATCTTAACATTCCTCTTGCGGCTCGCTCGCTCTTTGCCAATCCGCTCGTGCGCCAGGATGCCGGCCGCACCGCGTTGATGCGCGGCCCTCTGGTCTACTGCCTCGAGGCGACCGACAACGGCTCAGGCTTGAACGGAATCCGGCTCAATGGCGACGTTTCGAAAGCGACAACCTTCGAAGTCGCCGAGCTTCGTGGTGCCGTTGCTCTGGATTTGCCCGCAAGGCGCGATGAGGCCGATTGGGGCAGCGCCCTTTACAGGGCGTCACCGCCTCATGCACGGGAAACGACTGCGCGCTTCGTGCCCTATCCATTCTGGGACAATCGAGCGCCGGGTGAGATGCTTGTCTGGGTAAGAGCAGGTGAAGAACGCGGTGAGTAAACTGGCTGACACTGGCGTCGTGCTGGCGGGCGTCCGCAAGAGTTTCGCCAGCCTCGATGTCATTCATGGCATCGACCTTGAAATTGCCGAAGGCTCGTTTGTTGTCTTCGTGGGACCGTCCGGCTGCGGAAAGTCGACGCTGCTTCGCATGATTGCCGGATTGGAAGAGGTCACCGACGGCGAGATCGAGATCAAGGGACGCAACGTCACCGATCTCGATCCTTCCGAGCGCGGCATTGCCATGGTGTTTCAGTCCTATGCGCTTTACCCGCACATGAGCGTGCGCGAAAACCTCGCCTTCGGACTGAAGATGGCGAGAACGGCGGCAGCAGAAATCGAAGCACGTGTGAAGGCCGCGTCCGCGATCTTGAAGATCGACCACCTGCTCGACCGCAGGCCCGGACAACTCTCCGGGGGTCAGCGCCAGCGCGTAGCGATCGGCCGGGCAATCGTGCGTAAGCCGGACGTGTTCTTGTTCGACGAGCCGCTATCCAATCTCGATGCCGAATTGCGGGTCTCGATGCGCATCGAGATTGCTCGGCTGCATCGCGAACTCGGCAACACGATGATCTATGTGACACATGACCAGACCGAGGCGATGACGCTTGCGGACAAAATCGTCGTTCTGCGCGATGGGCGTATCGAACAAGCCGGAACGCCGCGTGACGTCTATGAGAACCCGGCCAATGTCTTCGTAGCGGGTTTCATAGGCTCACCGCGGATGAATTTACTGCAAGCGACATGGTCGGGCGGCGGCACACTCAGCATCGCCGGGACCGTGATCCCGGGGCCGATTGCATCTGGCAAACTTTCAGCCGGCGAACGGCTTACATTCGGCGTTCGCCCCGAGCACTTCATTGTCGCTGAAGCTGCGGCGCAGACGCTTAGAGCGCGCGTCGATTTTTTTGAGTACCTGGGCGGAACCCAGTACCTTTACTGCCAACTCGATGATGGCCAGACCGTCATCGCTGAACACAGGTCTTCACTCACAATCGGGGCCGGCGACATCGTCCATCTCGCAAGCGAGATGAGCAAGCGCCGCTTCTTCGATGCAGATGGAAGGCGGTTGGCGGATTAAGACCTTCTCTATACATGAAACCCGGCGCCATCAGGCTTCAGCCGCAGGTGTCGGCTCGCCGAGCGAGAGCATCAGTCGGTTGGCCCAGTTGAAGAAAGCGGCACCATGGATGACGTCGGAAATTTCCAGATCGTTCAGACCTTCGGACCGCAGCCGGGCAATCTCTCCCTCGTTGAAGGCGGATGGTGTCGCCGTCAAAGCGACCGAGGCCTCGACGATTGCATTCCACCTGCGGCTGCCGAGGTCGGTATCCGTTCCTTCGTCAAGCAGGCGCTGAACATCGCTGGTGCGCTTGGAATAATGAGAGGCAAAACGGGAATGGACCGAGGCGCAGAAAATGCAGCCGTTCACCCGCGACGCGGCCGTCGCAGACAGCTCCCTATCGGCGCGCGGCAGACCGGCCGCTGTATTGTGGAAGATGTCCTTGTCAGTCTTCGTGCGAGCCTCTAGAATCTCCGGATCGCGTACAAGCAGCATGAAGTAAGCCGACTTGGCGCGCGATGGATCAACCAGCCCGGCCCAATGCCGGCCTGTCAGGTCCTCTTCCACGAGCGGCGCCAGCCAGGGTGCCCAGCCAATCTCGGCCTGTGTGAAGGCGCTCGGGCGGCGCTCGAGCTTAGGATGGATTGCAATCTCGCTCATGTCATCGTCTCCTTATTCGGCTGCTGCCGAAGCAAGTGTTCCCGCGCCCGCCTTGGAAAGCGCCGCAAGCCCGGTGACCACGCGGATCTGGAATGCAAGGAAGGATACGATCTGCGAAAGCGTCACGATCGCCGTCGTGCTCCATCCGGCATCCAGCAATTTTTGCAATGCAGCCGGAGAGGCTTCCCGCGGCCGGAACACCAGCAGATGGCTATGTTCAAGCGCCGCCGACAGCTTACCTCCGAGAGCGACGCGTCCAAAATCGGATACCTCAAAGACCAGGCCCGACTTGTCTCCAACCGATAGGGGTGCCGCCGGATACTTGCCGTAGGGGCCATGCGTGCGCCCCTTCTCGACCTCTGCTCTGACGGCTGCGGCAAGAGAAGCGCCGCCCATCGTCTCGATGATGCCGGCCGAATAAAATTCGGCTGCCGCGCTTGCATCGTGCAATCCCGCAACGAAGGCCGCGACGGCAAGTCGCTCCATCCGCAAGATGCCTCCTTCCTGTATCGGCTCGAAAAGTGCCAGATAGCTCTTCTGCGCATTTAAGCGTGTTTCAGGCCGTTCCGCACGAATGCGATCGACGAAGGAGCCGGCGCCGATGCCGGCTAAAAGATCGATAACGTCAGGTGTCGAAGCGGTCATGGTCGTTACCCTTTCTTGGAAAGCCGAAAATCAGTTCAGGCGTTGGCTGCGAGCCGCCGCTCCTGATGAAGCGGAGCCTGGCCCGTCCAGCCAAGCGCGGGCGCCACGATGGTTGCCGTCAATTCCAGCGAACGCAGGATATGCTCGTGCGGTGGATCAACCGAATGCACCTGGAAGACGAGATCGGTCACTCGCGACAGCGCAGTATCGGCCTTCAGCGACGCAATCACGTCGTCCGGCGCTCCGACATGCACATCGAATGCCTTGATGAGGTCTTCTGTCGTCGTGCCGGTAATCTTATGACCGCTTGAGACAAAGCGCTCGACGCTGCGCTTCAGCCCGAGTTCGGCAAAATGCAGCGCCTCCTTGCGGTCATCGGCGACAAAGAGGCTGCGGGAACCGAGAATGCGCGGTGCGCGGCGGTTGGCCAGCGCTTCGAGATAGGTATCAATGATCGGATTTTGCAATTCCCAAAGCTCCGCAGACGGGGCTTCAAGCGGACGAGGTTGCGTCCGCGAAAGCATCAGACCATCACCATCACGGCCGGCACGCTCGCCGCCGTCGACGGAAAACGTCGCCTGCCAGACATGATCAAGCAAGTGCGGCGCATCTGGATAGAGGCGGTTTCCTCCTTCCAGCTCGTGGCCGGCCCAGGCGCGTCGCACCATCGCAAGGCTCTTAGCATAAACCTGGCCGCGATCGCCACTTTGCAAGCCGAACGGCAGGAAGGCTGCAGGCGTGCCGCCCGTGCCGAAACCGATTTCTAGGCGGCCATTCGAAAGGATATCGAGAATCGCCGTGTCCTCCGCAACACGAACCGCATTCTCCATCGGAAGCGTGATCACGCCTGTTCCGAGCCGGATGCGCGATGTTCTCGCCGCAAGTTCGGCAAGAAGGATAAGGGGTGAAGGAAGTCCCCCTTCTTCGCCATTGAAGTGGTGTTGGGCAATCCAGGCGCTGTCGAATCCGAACTTTTCCGCATGGATGATCTGCTCGACAACCAGCCGGTAGCGGGTTGCCGGATCGGCCTGGTCGAGTACCCGACTGAAGAAGCCGAGACGCTTCGGCTGGCCTGGATATCTCATGGATTTGTTCCTGCATTGGTCAACGACGACCGCCTCGGGATGGGCGGACACTTCTTGCCGGGAATGGCATCGATCAACTCACGCGTGTAGGCATGCTGCGGATCGCTGAAGACGCCCTCCACCGGCCCGCTGTCGACGAGCTTGCCTTCTTTCAGCACCGAGACCGTGTCGGCGATCTGGCGGACCACGGCGAGATCGTGGGAGACGAAAAGATAGGTGAGCCCGAGCTCGCGCTGCAGTTTGTCGAGCAATGCCAGGATTTGCGCCTGCACGGTAACGTCGAGCGCTGAGACAGCCTCGTCGAGAACGAGGATCTGCGGACCAAGGACCAGCGCACGGGCAATCGCCACGCGCTGACGCTGTCCACCGGAAAGCGCATGCGGCCTGCGCTGCAGCATATCGAGCGTCAGCCCCACCCTTTCGAGCGTGCTTGCGACCCTTTCAGCCCGTTCGGCGCGTGAGATCGGATCAAAGTTCAAAAGTGGCTCCTCGACAATCCGTGCAATGGTCTGGCGCGGATCGAGTGAGCCAAACGGATTCTGATAGACGAGCTGGATCTTCTTGCGAAAGAGCCTCAGCGTTTCACCGCCCAGACGAGCCAGGTCTAGACCATCGACGAAAACGTTCCCCGCCGTCGGCTTCTGGAAGGCCGCCACAGTACGGATTGTCGTAGTCTTGCCGGATCCCGATTCACCGACAAGCGCATGAGTCGTGCCGCGTCGGACCCGAAACGAGATATCGTCGACGGCGCGAAAGTGGCCTTTCTGTCCGCCGAGGCCGAAATCCTGGACTAGATTTTCGACAATGATGATGTCGTCCGGCTCAGTGGCCGGCGCTCCTGCAGCAGCCGGCAGGCGGCGTCGACTGGCATTGAGAGACGGCGCGTCGGCAAGAAGTTGACGCGTATATGCACTTTGCGGCGCCCTCAAGATTTCGCCGGTACGGCCTTGTTCCTGAATGCGGCCATGTTTCAGCACCACCAGCTTGTCGGCCCGGTCGGCGGCAACTCCAAGATCGTGCGTCACCAATAGGAGCGCCGTACCATATTCGCGGCGCAGCGCGTCGATGAGGTCGAGAATGTGCTTCTGGACCGTCATATCGAGCGCGCTCGTCGGCTCGTCGGCAATAATCAGCGAGGGTCTCAGTGCAATTGCAATCGCAATCAGCACGCGCTGCTTCATGCCGCCGGACAGCTCGTGCGGATACTGCTGGGCACGCAACGTCGGCTGATAGAGGCCGACGCGCCCAAGCAGTTCGATTGCCTGAGCATAGGCAACCGGTCCGGAGGACTGGTCGTGGATTGCGAAGATCTCCGCCACCTGTTTGCCGATCGTCTTGACCGGATTGAGCGCGTTGCCCGGATCCTGCGGTATCAAGCTCACGACGGAACCGCGAATGCCATCGAGCCGCTTCTGAGGCCAGTTGGCAATCTCCTGCCGGTTCAGCCGGACACTACCTTTCTCGAGGCGTCCGTTTTCCGGCAGAAGGCCGATGATTGCCTGCGCAGTCGAGCTCTTGCCCGAACCTGACTCGCCGACAAGCGCCACGACCTCGCCCGGATCAACGCGAAAATCGATCCCGCGCACCGCAGTACGCGTTCCATTTCGATCGCTGTAGGACACCGTCAGCCCCGACACTTCGAGGACCGCGGCGGGCTGGGGCGCGCCGTTCGCCCGATTTACCGGTTGGAGCGTCATCTCTGCCCCTTTCCGCTTGCCTGGCTGACCCGGCTCACCCGGGAGACGCCGGGCACCCCCGCCCTCACCGCGCCCG
>NZ_JABEPH010000242.1:0-9345 GCF_013004495.1 Rhizobium sp. SEMIA 4085 | reverse complement strand
ACGGAGAGATGCGCGCGATTGACGCTGAGCTCGAGGTTCTTCAATGCGGCACGTTCGGCGGTCACGACATGCATGTCGACGCCAAGCACATCACCATACATCGCCAGCGGGTCGCGGATACCGCGTTCGCCATCGAGCGAGAAGCCGGTCGCGAGAGAGTGCAGCACGGCGCGATCCTGGCGCAGCGACTGCTGGCAGGCAGCTGCAAGCACCTTCTTGAGATCGTTGAGTTCGACTTCCTGGCCGCCGAGATCAATCGTCGCCGTGTAGATGTCGCTGCCCAGACGGCCGGCCGTAAGATTGACAATCAGGCTCTCGACGGTAAGGCCCGCCATACGCTCGGCCGCATCGACGGCAAGTCGGATGACGCCTTCGAGCGCATCGAGATCGGCGATGACACCGGTCTTGATGCCGCGGGAGCGCTGGTGGCCGATGCCGATGATTTCGATGTCGTGCGTGCGGCCCGGAAGAATCTCGCTCTCTTCGCGGGGCGTCAGGCGGCCGATCATGCAAACGACCTTGGTCGATCCGATGTCGAGCACCGAAACGATATGCGACCGCTTCGACGACAGCGGCTTCAGGCGCGGCAATCCGAAATGGGACGAACCGAACAAGCTCATATATTCTGCCCCGCCTTTTTCAAATCCTTGGTCCGCTGATCGAGAACGACCTGCCGGCGCGCCATGGCCTCCGGGGTCAGTTGGATCGCGGTCCTGTCCACCAGTCTGAGATCGACTGCTGCGATGTCGCGCGCCAGAAGATCCTGTTCCTTGTTGAGTTTCGACAGCCTGGCGAGCGCCTGATCGACATCGTCGGACGGCAGCTTCACCACCACGCCGTTATCCATGTGCAGGTCCCAGCGGCGGCCGGAGACCCAGACATAAGCCTTCACACGCGACGTGATGTCCGGCCACTTCGAAAACTCGCCTTCGAGCGAAGCGGCAGCACTTTCTGCATCTCGGCCGACGACGAGCGGCAACGTCGAAAACTTGTTGTCGCGAAGCGACGCAATGACGCTGCCATTCCGTTCGATCAGCGAAAGCTCCTGCCCGTGCTGCCAGATCGCATAGGCCTGGCGCTCCTTGAGCTTGACCTCGATCGTCTTCGGATAAATCTTCCTGACCTCGACGCTCTCGACCCACGGAAGCTTGACGATCTTCCGGCGCGCAGCATCGACATCGAGCGCCACCAGCGACGTCGTTCCGTCGAGGCCGAGAAGTTCAAAGATTTCGATTTCGGAGGTTTCGGAATTGCCGGAAACCTTCACATCCTCGATGGCGAAACCGGCAGCCGTTGTCGCCGCCTGCGCGACTGTTTCCGTATGACCGCCGAGCGACATGCCGTAGAGACCGGTCGCCGCGAAGAATGCAAGGGCAGAAATCGTCCCGGTATGCGCAGGAATGTGGATACGGCCAGTTCCGAGACTGACGAGGAAGCGCACCGCACGGCGCAGCGGACGCGGGAGAACCATCCGCCCATCACCCTCAGCAAGAGCGATGCTCGGTTGACGGCTTGGGCGCCCTATCCTTTTGACCGTCAACGAGAACAAGAGGCGTCCTCCACCATCCAACGCAAGAATTCACCAAAGGAATAACCGGCATGACCGGCCATTTCGGGCACAAGGGAGGTTGGCGTCATGCCCGGCTGGGTGTTTACTTCCAGCCAGATAACTTCACCATCTTCGGAGAACCGGTCGTCGTAACGGAAGTCGGACCGACTGACCCCACGACAACCAATTGCTTGATGCGCCCTTAACGCCAATGTTTGTATTTTTTGGTAAATATTCGGTGAAATTTTCGCCGGGATGACGTGTTTTGAGCCGCCCGCAGCATACTTGGCATCATAGTCATAGAAGTTGTGACCCTGCGGCACCACTTCGGTCACACCGAGAGCCTTGTCGCCCATGACACCGCATGTCAGTTCGCGGCCATAGACATACCGCTCGACGATGACCTCCTCGCCATAGCGCCACTCCGGCGAACTGATGATCTGCGGCGGATGGGCCTGATCCTCCTGAACGATGACGACACCGAAGCTGGAGCCCTCCCGGACCGGCTTCACGACATAGGGCGGCTTCATTGGATGTTCGGCCGGAAAGGCGAAGCGATTGATGACTTCCGATTGCGCCACAGGGACGCCGGCCGCCGCTGCAACCCCCTTGGCCTTGCCCTTGTCCATCGCAAGGGCAGAGGCAAGAACGCCGGAATGCGTGTAGGGAATTTCGAGATATTCGAGGATGCCCTGGATGGTGCCATCCTCGCCGAAGGGGCCATGCAGCGCATTGAAGGCGACATCGGGACGAAGCGCCGCCAGTTTTGCGGAAATATCCCGATCGACATCGATCCGCGCAACCTGGAAGCCCTCGCCCTCGAGAGCATCCGCGCAAGCCGTTCCCGAAGACAGGCTCACCGGCCGCTCCGAGGAAAATCCGCCCATCAGGACAGCGACATGCTTGCGACTCATACGTACCCCCAAGATAAACCTCAGCCTGATTTTCGAGGCTTGCACCAAGCTTGCCCGCGAATCCGCTTCGCCTCAGACATGGAAGCGATATGACAACATTATGGTTAATGAAGTGTTTACTTTTATTAACCGGGTGCCTTCCCGAGAGGTTTCCACCCCTCAGAAATCCCACTCGGCCAGCATATTTCCGACTCGAAATCAGCGCGTTGCGGCGACATGCTGAAGTTCGCTCACAGCATGAAAAAACCCGCACAGATGATTCTATGCGGGTTCGCCCGGACAGGCAGCGAAGGCCGCCCTCAGTCGTCCTTGTCGAGCAGTTTCCAGACAACCCGCCAAGCGCACCGCCGGCGATCGGCGCCAGCCAGAAGAGCCAAAGCTGCTGCAGGGCCCAGCCGCCGACAAAGAGAGCCTGGCCTGTCCAGCGGGCGGGATTGACGGATGTGTTCGTCACCGGGATCGAGATCAGGTGGATCAGCGTCAGCGCCCGGCCGATCGCAAGCGGCGCAAAGCCAGCGGGTGCCCTGCCATGCGTGGAGCCCAAAATGACGATCAGGAAGACAAGCGTCAGAGCGACTTCGATGACCAATGCCGAAGTCAGCGAATAGCCGCCGGGAGAATGCTCTCCATAGCCGTTGGAGGCAAGCCTCCCAACTCAAAGCCGGCCTTGCCGCTCGCAACAAGACAGACGAGAGCGGCGGCCGCAATGGCACCGATCACCTGCCGCCCAAGCTCGCAGCCGTGGCGCTGGCCAACAAGATCGCCCGCATCGCCTGGAAGATGATGGTCACCGGCGAATTATCGAAAACCTGCTGTTCAGCCAGACCTGGCATGTGCAGCTTAAGTGATCAGTCGGTCACGGTGAGCGGAGAGACAAAGCTACCGTGCTGATCTGATGCGTGAACGTGCAAGAAACAGCAGATGGTATGATCGATCGATTCGGGACTCGTGACACTCCGCTTGGCGCAATGGTCGCTGTAGTCGCAATGGCAGCTGCAGATCGCAAAATTGTTTGGAACACGAGTCGCGAACTCCGTCTTGGCCAGCGTTCATTTGTGAGCGCCACAACAGGCCGAACATATGCACGCAAGCGATCCGATCAAATCACTGCCAAAAACCCTTGCAAGGAGGGGGTCGTCCACATATGCGTTACGAGCCCTTCGACCCTTTCCAGGGGCGCTCTTTATAACTCCCGAATGGAATAAAAATGTCTGACGCGATATCTCCCGTATCGCCGACCTCCGCTTCATCGAACAGTGCGCAAGTCAATTCGCCAGCGCGCGTTCTGATCGCGAGCCTTGTCGGCACCACGATCGAATTCTTTGATTTTTATGTCTATGCGACGGCAGCCGTCCTGGTCTTCCCGACGCTGTTCTTCCCGAACAACGATCCGACCACCGCCCTTCTCGCTTCCTTTGCCACCTTCTCGATCGCCTTCTTCGCCCGTCCACTCGGCGCCGTTGTCTTCGGTCATTTCGGCGACAGGATCGGTCGCAAGACGACGCTGGTCGCCGCCCTGCTGACCATGGGTATTTCTACGGTCATTATCGGCCTGCTGCCCTCCTACGGATCGATCGGCGTCGTGGCGCCGCTGCTGCTTGCATTGTGCCGGTTCGGCCAGGGCTTCGGCCTCGGCGGCGAATGGGGTGGCGCTGTGCTCCTCGCAACCGAGAATGCGCCGGAAGGCAAGCGCAGCTGGTACGGCATGTTCCCGCAGCTCGGCGCACCCGTCGGCCTTTTCCTCTCCTCCGGCGTCTTCTGGCTGCTGCTGCAGGTCATCTCGCAGGACGCGCTTTTGAGCTGGGGCTGGCGCGTTCCATTCATCGCCTCGATCGTCCTGATCGTCATCGGCCTGTGGGTTCGTCTTTCGATCACTGAAACACCGGCCTTCCAGAAGGCAATTGACAAGCATGAGCGTGTCGCCGTGCCGGTTGCGGAACTGTTCCGCAAGCACAAGCGCAGCTTGTTCCTCGGCACCTTCGTGGCGCTCGCGACCTTCGTGCTCTTCTACATCGGCTCGGCCTATCTGCTCTCCTACAACGTCAAGGTTCTGAAAATTCCCTTCCTGGACGCGCTGGAAATCCAGATTGTCGGCTCGGTCGCCTTCGGCATCTTCATCCCCGCCGCCGGCAGGCTCGCTGAAAGATTCGGACGGCGCGAAGTGCTGATCCTTACCACCGTCGTGATCGGCATCTTCTCGTTCTTCCTGCCCGGCCTGATGGCCGGCGGCGAAGGCGGCATCGTCGTCTTCGCGATTGTCGCCATGGCACTCATGGGCATGACATATGGCCTGATCGGTACGGCGCTGGCGGCCCCCTTCCCGACCGCAGTGCGCTACACCGGCTCGTCGATCACCTTCAATCTTGCCGGCATCTTCGGCGCCTCGCTGGCTCCCTATATCGCCACTTGGCTGCAGACGAACTACGGCATGCTTTATGTTGGCTACTATCTCGGCCTTGCTGCCGTGATCACGCTGATCTCAATCCTGGCATCCGGCCGCGACGAAGTCTGATCGAGACTGCCTCCAGGTCAATCAAAGGCCGCGGCGGTTTCCCGTCGCGGCCCTTTTCATTGCTGCCAATCAACTATCCGTTCTGGATAGATAAAAAACGGCTATTCGCTGGTCACACCCTGGAACGGGCGCACCTCGCGGCCCGGCATGAAGACGCCGAGACGCTTGATTTCCCATTCGAGCTTGACGCCGGAATTTTCGAAGACTTCACGGCGAACCTGCTCGCCGAGATATTCGAGATCGTAGCCCGTCGCCTGCCCCATATTGATCATGAAATTGCAATGAAGCGACGACATCTGCGCGCCGCCGATGACGAGACCCCGGCAGCCCGCTTCGTCGATCAGCTTCCAGGCCGAATGACCTTCGGGATTCTTGAAGGTCGAACCACCGGTCTTCTCGCGGATCGGCTGCACCGTCTCGCGGTGATTGCGTACCGCATCCATGTCGGCGCGGATCTTCGCCCGGTCCTCCGGATAGCCCTCGAAAAGCACGGAGGTGAAGATGAGATCAGGTGAGGCCGTGGAATGACGGTAGGAATATCCCATGTCTGCATTCGACAGGACGACCTTGTTGCCCTTGCGGTCGATGGCATTGACCTCGACCAAGCGATCGCGGGTTTCGCTGCCATTGGCGCCGGCGTTCATGCGCGCCGCGCCGCCAATGCTGCCCGGGATGCCATAGAAGAAATGGAGACCGCCGATGCCGTTGTCCATCGCCATTGCGGCCACATGCTTGTCTGGGCAGATTGCACCGGCGAGAATGCGGTTGTCACCTGCAAGCTCGACCGAACCGAAGCCCTTGGCAGAAAGCCGCAAGACGACGCCCGGAATGCCGCCATCGCGCACGAGAATGTTCGAACCGACGCCCACGACCGTCAGCGGCACCTCTTCCGGCAGGATTTTCAGGAATGCGATAAGGTCCGCCTCGTCGTGCGGCTGGAACATCAGCTCGGCAAGACCGCCAGCATGGAACCAGGTAACACGGTCCATGGGGGCATCCGGCGTGATACGGCCCCGGATATCCTTCACACCTTCTCCGAGAGACTCGAGAAGCTTTTCCCCATTCACCTGTTTCATGCAGACTTTCCCGAAAGACCTTCCAGTTGCTTGGGCAGCGCGACTGCCCAGTAAGTGATATTCCCAGCTCCTAAGAGAACCACAAAATCGCCGGGCTTTGCAATCTCCGCGACCATTTCAGGCAAAAGCTCCTGGTGAGGGAGGAAGCGCGCGTCGCGATGGCCACCCGCTTTGATGCGGGAAACGAGTGCCTCGGAATCCACGCCTTCGATCGGATCTTCGCCCGCGGCATAGACCGGAGCAAGGAAAATACTGTCGGCATCGTTGAAACAGGCGGCAAACTCTTCGAACAGGCTGGAAAGGCGCGTGTAGCGATGCGGCTGATGAACGGTGATGACGCGGCCCTTGCAGGCTTCGCGCGCGGCCTTCAGCACGGCCTTGATCTCGACCGGATGATGGCCGTAGTCATCAAAGATCTGCACGCCGTTCCATTCACCGGTCAACGTAAAGCGGCGCTTGACGCCGCCGAAGGAGGCGAGGCCCTTTGCGATGTCGGCGCTCGAAATGCCGAGGCGGTTGGCGACCGCAATTGCTGCCGTCGCATTCGAAATGTTATGTCGGCCGGGCATCGGCATCACGAGATTGTCGAGCCTGATGACCTGTCCCGTGCGGCGGCGGCGGATTTCGACGTCGAAGATCGACCGTGTCCCGTCGATGCGCACATTCATGAAGCGCACGTCGGCCTGCGGATTTTCACCATAGGTAATGACCTTACGGTCTTCGATGCGGCCGACGAGAGCTTGGACCTCCGGATGATCGAGGCACATGACGCCGAAGCCGTAGAAGGGCACGTTCTCGACAAACTGCCGGAAGGCGGCGCGCACGGCGTCGAAATTGCCGTAGTGGTCGAGATGTTCGGGATCGATGTTGGTCACCACCGCGACGTCAGCGGGCAGCTTCAGAAATGTGCCGTCCGACTCGTCGGCCTCGACCACCATCCACTCGCCCTCGCCCATGCGTGCATTCGTGCCGTAGGCATTGATGATGCCGCCGTTGATGACGGTCGGATCAAGCCCGCCTGCTTCGAGCAGCGTGGCGACCAGCGATGTCGTCGTCGTTTTTCCATGCGTGCCACCGATGGCGATTGCATTGCGGAAGCGCATCAATTCGGCGAGCATTTCGGCGCGGCGCACGACCGGCAGCAGCTTCTCGCGCGCGGCGGTAAGCTCCGGATTGTCCTTCTTGATGGCGGTCGAGACCACCACAACTTCAGCATCACCCAGGTTTTCCGCCTTGTGGCCGACGAAGACTTCGATGCCCTTGTCACGCAGGCGCTGCACGTTGGCGCTGTCGGCCTGGTCCGATCCCTGCACGCGGTGGCCGAGATTATGCAGCACCTCGGCGATACCGCTCATGCCGATCCCGCCGATGCCGATGAAATGGACGAGGCCGATCGCCTTCGGCATTTTCATGACTGTGTCCCCTTGAACTGTGCAATTGTACGTCCGGCGGCAATAGCCTCAACCATGCCGGCAAGCAAGTTCGCAGCGTCCGGTTTCCCGGCCTGCTTTGCGGCTGCCGCCATTCGGGCGAGCTTTTCCGGGTCGTTCATTACATGAGTAAGGATCGAAGCGATCTTCTCCGACGAGAGCTCCGATTGTGCGATGACCTTCGCGCCACCGGTCGCGGCAAGGGCTGCGGCGTTCGCCGCCTGATCGTGATCAAGTGCATGCGGATAAGGAACAAGCACGGCCGGACGGCCAATGACCGAAATTTCCGAAACCGTCGAGGCGCCCGAGCGGCAGATCACCAGATGCGCATTTGCAAGGCGCTGCGCCATATCGGTGAAGAACGGCGCGATATCCGCCCCCATCTCAAGCCTGGCCACACAGCCGCTCACCATTTCCATGTCTTCGGGGCGCACCTGCTGGGTGATGCGCAACCGCGCACGCAACTCATCGTCAAGCAGGCTGATCGCTGTCGGCATCGCCTTGGAGAAATATTGCGCCCCCTGGCTGCCGCCGAAGACAACGAGATTGAAGGGCTCTCCGGCATGGGAAGGCTTGTACGGCACCTTCGCCGCTTCGATGATTGCCGGACGCACCGGATTGCCGGTCGTCACGGTCTTCTCGGAATAAGCGCCGCCGTTCTCCGGCAGGAAACCGCCGGCGATCGCCTGCACGCGTTGGGCCAGCGCCTTGTTGGCGCGGCCCATCACGGCGTTCTGTTCGTGGATCATCGACGGCACGCCGAGGCGCGTGGCGGCAAGCAGCGGCGGCACGGTCGGATAGCCGCCGAAACCAACGACGACCGCAGGCTTCAGCCGCTGGATCAGTTTCTTGGCAGCACGCATTCCGGTCCACAGCGTCCACAGCGAACGCCCGACTGCGAACGGGTTCTTCGAGCCGATCGTCGCCGACGGCACGACATGGATTTCATCCGCGGGGAATTTGCCGGCAAAGCGCTCGGCACGGCTGTCCGTCACGAGGTGCACGGAATAACCGCGCGCCTTCAGCTCGTATGCCAAGGCCTCTGCTGGAAACACGTGGCCGCCGGTGCCCCCGGCGGCGAGCAGGATGATACCTTTGCTCATCGGTAGGTTCGCCTTTCAACCAGGGAGCTGCCCCTCATCCGCCTGGCGGCACCTTCTCCGCCTTTTGAAGGGGAGAAGAACGCATGCCGCAACTCCTTAGTACCCCTCACCGTCTCATGGGGCACGTCCCCTCTCCCGGCAAGCGGACGGTGGGCTGGGGTGGGGGGCAATTTAGACGGCATGGGCATATTTTACTCCGCCGGCATTCCGTGCGGCACGCGGAAGAGACTCCGCTCCTGTGCACGCTTTTCCGGGCGATGGCGCGTCAGCGCGAGAATAAAACCGGCGGTCACGCAGATCGCGACCATGGACGAGCCGCCGTAGGAAATAAGCGGCAGCGTCATGCCTTTTGCCGGAAGCAGCTCGAGATTGACGCCGATATTGATGATCGACTGGATGCCCATCTGGAGCACGAGCCCCGCGACGGCAAACCGGTTGAAGTCGTTCTTTTCTTTATATGCGTGCGATAGCCCCCTCAAAACAAGGACCGTGAAGAGCAGAACGAGCGCGATGCAGAAGATGATGCCGAATTCCTCGGCGGCGACCGAGAAGATGAAGTCGGTGTGCGCGTCGGGGATGATGCGCTTGACGATGCCTTCGCCCGGTCCTTTGCCAAACCAGTCGCCGCGGATGATGGCCTCGCGCGCAGTGTCGATCTGGAACGTGTCGCCCTCGCCGGTCATGAATTTGTCTATTCGCCCCGCCACGTGCGGGAAGACGTAGTAGGCGCTGAGCAGCCCGCCAGCACCGCCGGCGCCGAG
>NZ_JABEPH010000241.1:0-9364 GCF_013004495.1 Rhizobium sp. SEMIA 4085 | reverse complement strand
CAAGAGGTGAGTGACATAGGGCGGGCGGGTGTCGGAGGACCGGCGGGGGGGGGAAGAGAAACAAACCGGCGGGGGCTTGCCACGCAAGTGTGGGAAGAAACAAAGAGATACAAACCGCATCAGTGAGAACAAAAACACAGCCGCAAGGGTGCGACCCCATCGAGGGGGAAAACCGCCGATATCCTAACGGTGTCGCGTTCATGGACGGGCAGTACCTCCCGATGTCGGAGGCAAAGGTCTCGGTCCTGGACTGGGGCTTTCTTCATTCCGACGCAACTTACGACACCGTCCATGTCTGGGAAGGCCGCTTCTTCCGGCTCGACCTCCATCTTGATCGCTTCTTCAGGGGGATGGAGCGACTTCGCATGAAGCTTCCGTACAGCCGCGAGGAAATAGAGAAGATTCTCGCGAACTGCGTCGCTCTTTCGGGCCATAAGTCGTCTTACGTCGAAATGATCTGCACGCGCGGCGGCTCAGCAACATTTAGCCGCGACCCGCGTGAGGCGGAGAATCGGTTCATCGCCTTCGCCGTGCCGTTCGGCTCCGTCGCGAACAAGGAACAGCTCGAGCGCGGACTGCATGTCGCTGTGAGCGACACCGTGAGGATTCCTCCAAACTCGGTCGATCCATCGATCAAGAACTACCATTGGCTCGATCTCGTGAAAGGACTCTTCGACGCCTACGACTTAGGCGCCGAGACCGCGCTTATAATGGATACCAACGGTAACATCGCCGAAGGACCGGGGTTCAACGTCTTCACGGTTAAAGACGGCAAGCTTAAGACGCCGGCCTTCGGAGTTCTTCCTGGCATCACGCGACAGACTGTGTTCGACCTATGCAGGCAAACTGAGCTCGGCGTTACCGCCGCGGACCTAACGCGCGACGAGCTGAAGCAGGCCGACGAGGTGTTTATTACGTCGACTGCCGGAGGCATCATGCCGGTTACCCAAGTCGACGGATTGGCTATCGGAGATGGGAGGGTTGGTGACCTGACGCGCCAACTGATGGATCTGTACTGGCAGAAGCATTCTGACCCTGCTTGGTCGACCGCCGTCGCGTATCCGTGAACCAAAACCATGATCGTCGAACAGGCGGCTCCACCCGGAAAAGCGGGGGGCGCCTGTGTGTTGCAATCTCACCGGCAGAAACTTATGACAAGCGCCTTCATTTCCTACTTATCGAGCGAGTTAGAACGACTGAAATCCTCCGGACTCTACAAATCCGAACGCATCGTTACATCGATGCAGTCTTCCGAGATCGAGGTGGCGGGCGGCAGCCGGGTGTTGAACCTCTGTGCCAACAACTATCTCGGTCTCGCCGACAACGAGTATTTGCGCGAAGCCGCCAAGACTGCGTTGGACCGCTACGGTTACGGCATGGCGTCGGTGCGTTTTATCTGCGGCACGCAGGAAAAGCACAAGCAGCTTGAGGCTCGGATCTCAGCCTTCCTCGGTCTGGAGGATACGGTTCTCTACTCGTCCTGCTACGACGCGAATGGCGGCCTGTTTGAAACATTGCTCGGTGAAGAGGACGTGATCATTTCCGATGCGCTTAATCATGCATCGATCATCGACGGCGTGCGGCTTTCGAAGGCGAGGCGCTACCGTTATGCCAACAATGACATGGCGGCGTTGGAAGAGGAGCTCAAGAAGGCGGAAGGCAGCCGGTTCAAGCTGATCGCCACGGATGGCGTGTTCTCGATGGACGGGATTATCGCCAATCTCGGCGGCGTGTGCGATATCGCGGACAAATATGGTGCCATGGTCATGGTGGACGACAGCCACGCGGTGGGGTTCGTAGGCAAACACGGGCGCGGCTCGGCGGAACACTGCGGTGTCGAGGGGAGGGTGGACATCATCACCGGCACACTCGGCAAGGCATTGGGGGGAGCTTCTGGCGGCTATACGTCAGGTAAGTGCGAGCTCGTCGAGTGGCTGCGCCAACGCTCACGGCCATACCTGTTCTCGAACACCCTGATGCCGGCGATAGCAGGGGCTTCGCTTAAGGCTTTCGACATTATCGAAGGCGGCAATACCTTGCGCGAAAAGCTCTACGCCAATGCTGAGCGCTTCCGTTCAAAGATGACAAAGGCCGGTTTCACTCTCGCTGGCGCCGACCATCCCATCATCCCCGTGATGCTCGGCGACGCTTCCATCGCGCAGCAAATGGCGTCGAGGATGCTGACGCGCGGCATCTACGTTATAGGTTTCTCCTTCCCAGTCGTACCCAAGGGCCAGGCGCGCATCCGCACGCAAATGTCTGCAGGGCATTCAAGCGAAGATATCGACAGGGCGGTAGAGGCGTTCACCGAAGTTGGTAAGGAACTTGGAGTCATTCGGTAATCCGCCGAAGAGAAACAACCTGCGCGATGGTTTCCCGCCCTTTCTTGCAGATATTGGATTCGGGAGAGCTGCTTCGGCGCACGCGAGGTATGATTTGCGCACAGTGCCCAGTTGTGAACCGTTCTCAAGCGTACCCCTCAGCTTGGCTGGACCACCAAGCCGACTGCCTCGACGGCCGCGATGGCCACTGCCTCGTCGTTGTCAGAAGTGTCTCCAGTAATGCCTACCGCGCCCAGCAACGCTCCATTTGCATCACGCACGAGTACGCCGCCTGGCACAGGCACTATTCTGCCGCCAGACACGGCGTTGAGGCCAGCAACAAAATGAGGGCGCTCGGCTGACGCCTTGTCAAGCCAGCGGGAACCGAATCCGACGGCGAGCGCGCCGTAGGCCTTTCCAAAGGCGATGTCGAATCGGAGCATCGAAGCGCCATCCTGCTTCTGAAAAGCTATGAGATGACCGTCCGCATCAAGAACCCAGCCGACCAAAGTTTTTAGCTCTTTCGCGCCAGCCCTGGAGAAGGTCTCTAATGATCTCGGCCGCGCGTTCCAGGTTCAATGTTGTCATTTCTGCATTTCCTTAAGAGTTGGTGTTCCGACGTGCCTTAAGCTCCAGCCTGCGTGCATGCAGCACTGGTTCTGTATAACCGCTAGGCTGATTCCGGCCATTGAAGATCAGGTCCCGTGCGGCCTTGAAGGCGCTGGAGTTTTCAACGTCAGGCGTCATGGACATGTACAGCGGATCTCCAGCATTCTGACGGTCCACGACGGTCGCCATCCGTTTCAAAGTCTCCAATACCTGCTCGTGCGTGCAGACGTGGTGATGGATCCAGTTAGCGATATGTTGCGAGGAAATGCGGCAGGTCGCACGGTCCTCGATCAATCCAACATTGTTGATGTCGGGGATCTTGGAGCCGCCGATACCCTGGTCGATCCAGCGCACCACGTAACCGAGGATGGACTGACAGTTGTTGTCGAGCTCCTTCTGACGGCCTTCAGTGTGCAATCCAGCTTGGCAGCGATCGGCACGGTAAGGATGTCGTCAAGCCCCGCACGCTCACGCTTCTTCAGCGTGCGCCGGACAGTGCGGACGTCGACCTTGTGGTAATGCGTGGCGTGCAGTGTCGCGGCAATCGGTGAGGGCACCCACGCGGTGTTCGCTCCGGCCATCGGATGAGCGATCTTCTGCTCGAGCATGGCGGCCATTAGGTCCGGCATGGGCCACATGCCCTTCCCGATCTGCGCTCGGCCGTCAAGCCCGCAGGCGAACCCGATGTCGACGTTCCAATTTTCGTAGGCGCAGATCCACGGCGAGTCTTTCATGTCCGCTTTTCGGATCATCGGGCCGGCTTCCATCGAGGTGTGAATCTCGTCGCCGGTCCGGTCGAGGAAACCCGTGTTAATGAAGACGATGCGCTTCCTCGCCGCGCGGATGCATTCCTTGAGGTTCACCGTTGTGCGACGCTTCGTCCATGAGGCCCATCTTGATGGGATCGGGCGCCATGCCCAGTGCCTGCTCGACCCGGCTTAAAAGCTCCACCGCGAAGGCGACTTCCTCTGGCCCGTGCATCTTCGGCTTTACCGCATACATGGATCCGGCGGGCGAGTTGGCGTGGCACCCGCCCCTCCCGCCGATGTCGTGCCGCGCAATCGCTGCCGTCACCATCGCGTCCCTAATACCTTCCGGTATTTCGTCTATAAGCGCAAGCTCGCAACTGATGTCGAATACACCAGCGCGGACGGCAATCGGTTCATGCTGTGTGCCCGCTCTCTGCTCCTGGTGCGCAACGTCGGCCACCTGATGACCAATCCTGCGGTGCTCGACCGGGATGGAAGCGATATCGCCGATCTCAGTGAGAAAAGCCTTGTACTTGGCAAGGTCTTTCGGCGCGCCATTGCGGCGGTACCAATGGTCGATCTTCTCTTGAATATCTTCACGGACCCTCAGGAGTTCGCGGTTGCGGGGGCTGAGAGCGTGCACGATCGACGAAAACGACGTCCAGAAGGCGGAGTTGCCAATCCCCGTGCCGGGCAACGCCTCGTCCCGCATGAAGTCGTGGAGCTCCCGAACGACCTGCAATCCCGCGATCTCGATACGCTCCGCCGAGTGAACAGAGATTTCCATAGTTCCTCCTGCACTATGCGGTCAGCCGCATGTCGACGGGAAATTCTTTGGTTACAGCCTCAGCGATCATGGCAGCTGTCGCCGCCGACAGCGTCCATCCGAGATGTCCGTGGCCGGTGTTGTAGAACACCCCATTCAGCCGTCCTTTTCCGACCCGGGGCATCATATTGGGCGTCATGGGCCGGAGGCCTGCCCAAGGCACGACCTTGTTTGTTGTAATTCCCGGAAAGAGCGTGCGCGTCCAGTCAACGAGCGGCCGGACGCGGTCTTCCCTGATGTCGCGGTTGAGCCCGTTGAACTCGGCGGTTCCCGCCACACGAAACCGTGACATTCCTAGCCTACTGGTGACGATCTTGGCGCGGTCATCGAGAATACTCACCCACGGCGCAGAGTTCTGCGACAGCTCGTCCTCCAGATGAGCGGTTATCGAGTATCCCTTGACGGGATAGATGTTAAGCCGATCTCCAAGCATCGAGGCAAAATTCCGGCTGCTCGTGCCCGCGCAAACGACAATGCCGTCCGCCTCGATGATCTCCGAAGGAGCGCTCCCTGAAGCCATCCCTGCGGCGTAAGCAACGTGGAACCGATCACGCCTTTCCACCCGGGTTACGCTCGCATCGTACAGGAAAGTCGCCCCTTTTCGCTCACAGATCCGGGCCAGCCCTGTCGTGTACTTGTGGATGTCCCCGGTAGAATCGGACGGGGTGTAGAAGCCCCCATAAAAGGCGCCGGTGAGGGCAGGTTCAATCGACTGGATTTCCTCCGTGGTCACTGGCCTTCTGTCCAGACCGCCCTCTACCAACATCTCGTTGACCTTGGCGGCATGATCATAGCCTGACTTGTCGTAATATACATGAAGGATCCCGCGACGTACGTGATCGAAATCTATTCCCTCGCGCTCTGCGATCTCGAACATGTGCTTCCGCGCGGCGATGGCAAGCCGCGTTGTGGAAACGGTGTTTTCGCGATAACGCGAGATGTTCGAAACGAATTCCGCCAGCCAGCTGTACTTGTGCCATGTCGGGGTAGGATTCATTAGGAGGGGAGCGTCGCGATGTGTCATCCACTTGATGCCCTTGAATATGGTCGACCAGTGGTTCCAGACTTCCGCGTTGCTCGCAGAGAGTTGTCCACCGTTCGCAAAAGACGTCTCCATTGCGGCATATCGCTGCTTCTCCACGACAGTAACGTCGTGGCCCGCTTGAAGAAGGGCGTAGGCTGTCGATACGCCGGTGATGCCGGCGCCAATCACAATAATCTTGGGCATTTTCAGGCCTCCAAAAGACAAAGGGTGCAGGGAGTAAAGCCTGCGGCTGATCCCCAAATCTGTCAGTTTACCTGAGAGCTTGGCCGACGTCGCAAGGTCGGCGTTCCCCTTCGGTGGATGCTCTGGGCATCTCTCTCCAGATCGTTCGACAGGACGGTCTTCTTTGCCTGAGAGTTTCCTTGGGGGGTTGCTCCGTCGGCGTCGGCTGGCGCCGATCTCTCCCGTCTAGTCTTTTGAACATCCCATTTTTACTAGAGAGTTTTGCATCGTCACCGACAATCTCTTTTCGGAATTGAAACGTGGGGATCAAAACCACGTGCTTTTGAAATACCGTCCATTTGGACAGATAATTCGGATCCACCGATCGAGATAGACGTGCCTACTCTATGCAGCACGGCGAAACGACCTTTGATGGTGGCCTCGTTCGCTGAGAGACGGATCCGCTTGAATTTAAATGGATGCACGCCGGCATTGGGGGCGAGCTCTGGTATTTAAACGAGCACTACCCCTGCGGATGCTCCAAGATCTGTCGCGCCGCTTGCTGTGACTGCTTAAACAATGTCCTTGGTCGTCGCCCAATGGTTGAGCATGCAAGGACCCCTTTCTTTTAGTGTTTGTCTCATTAAGCTTTAACGTCGAATAGTCGCTCATTCGGGCACGACGAATGAGAACAAACGCATCAAAAGATTTTTTTTAAAACAGTTGTTGCACATCGGTCTGAAACCTGCAAAATAAATCGTAAGCCGCAAAAGGGAACCCATGGGGAGCTTATGAACATAATCTTTGACAACCCGCATTCAGCACTTGAAGGGCTTCTATTCGACGGGATGTTTATCGCGGCAGGTGGTTTTGGCCTTTGCGGCATTCCGGAGCTGTTGATCGACGCGATCCGTGAGGCTGGCACCAAGGACTTGACGATCGCCTCGAACAATTGCGGTGTCGACGACTTCGGTCTCGGCGTGCTGCTGAAGACCAAGCAGATCAGGAAGATGATCTCGTCTTATGTCGGCGAGAACGCCGAGTTCATGCGGCAGTACCTGAGCGGCGAACTGGAACTGGAGTTCAACCCGCAGGGGACGCTGGCCGAGCGTATGCGTGCCGGCGGCGCCGGCATTGCCGGGTTCTATACGAAGACAGGCGTCGGCACTGTGGTTGCCGAGGGCAAGGAACAGAAGACCTTCAACGGCGAGACCTATGTTCTCGAGACCGGGATTGTCGCGGACCTGTCGATCGTCAAGGCCTGGAAGGCGGATACATCCGGCAACCTCGTCTTCCGCAAGACGGCCCGCAACTTCAATCCGCCGGCCGCCACCTGCGGCAGGATTTGCGTCGCCGAAGTCGAGGAAATCGTGCCAGTCGGCAGCCTCGATCCCGACCATATCCACGTGCCGGGGATCTATGTGCATCGCCTGCTCCAGGGCCAGCACGAGAAACGCATCGAACAGCGCACCACGCGCGCGGCGGCTTGAAGGAAGGGGAGAGAGACATGGCCTGGGACAGGAACCAGATGGCGGCGCGGGCTGCCCGTGAACTCGAAGACGGCACTTACGTCAATCTCGGCATCGGCATTCCGACGCTGGTCGCCAATTATATTCCCGAAGGCGTCCATGTGACGCTGCAGTCGGAGAACGGCCTGCTCGGCATCGGTCCCTTTCCGACGGACGACCAGATCGATGCCGACCTGATCAATGCCGGCAAGCAGACGGTGACGGCGCTGGCGCATTCGGCCTTCTTCGACTCGGCGCAGAGCTTTGCAATGATCCGCGGCGGCAAGATCGCCATGGCAATCCTTGGCGCCATGGAAGTGTCCGAGAACGGCGACCTCGCCAACTGGATGATCCCCGGCAAACTCGTCAAGGGCATGGGCGGCGCCATGGATCTCGTTGCCGGCGTCAAGCGGGTGGTCGTCGTCATGGACCACACCAACAAGGCCGGCGAATCCAAGGTGCTGAAGGCATGCACCCTGCCGCTGACCGGACAGAGCGTCGTCGATCGGATCATCACCAATCTGGGTGTGCTCGACGTCGTCGATGGCGGACTGAAGCTGGTCGAGCTTGCTGAGGGCGTGACCGACAGCGAGATCCGCAGCGCCACCGAGGCGACCATCGTCAACTAGGCCTGCGGCTTATTGCCGAGACGCTGGAGCCGGCCTCTGCCGGCTTCGCACGGATCATAGAGGAGACCACCATGAGCACCCCATCGATCGTCATCGCCCGCGCCGCCCGCACCGCGGTCGGGTCCTTCAACGGCGCGTTCAGCAACACGCCGGCACATGAGCTCGGCGCCGCTGTCATCAAGGGCGTGCTCGAGCGCGCCGGCGTCGAGGCGGGTGAGGTCGATGAGGTGATCCTCGGCCAGGTGCTGCAGGCCGGCGAGGGCCAGAACCCGGCGCGCCAGGCGGCGATCAAGGCCGGCCTCCCGCAGGAAGCGACCGCCTGGGGCATGAACCAGCTTTGCGGCTCGGGTCTTCGCGCCGTGGCGCTCGGCATGCAGCAGATCGCATCCGGCGATGCAGACATCATTATTGCCGGCGGCATGGAGTCGATGTCGATGGCGCCGCATTGCGCACACCTGCGTGGCGGCGTGAAGATGGGCGACTTCAAGATGATCGACACGATGATCAAGGACGGCCTGACCGACGCCTTCTACGGCTACCACATGGGCATTACCGCCGAGAACGTCGCGCGCCAGTGGCAGCTCAGCCGCGAGGAGCAGGACACCTTCGCACTCGCCTCGCAGAACAAGGCGGAAGCGGCACAGAAGGCGGGACGCTTCGCCGATGAGATCGTTCCGTTCATCGTCAAGACCCGCAAGGGTGACGTCAGCGTCGACCAGGATGAATATATCCGCCATGGCGCCACGCTCGACCAGATGACCAAGCTGCGTCCGGCCTTCGACAAGCAAGGAACCGTGACCGCCGGCAACGCATCCGGCCTCAATGATGGTGCCGCCGCCCCCCTGTTGATGACCGAGGCGCAGGCTTCCAAGCGTGGCATCCAGCCGCTCGCCCGCATCATCTCCTGGGCAACCGCCGGCGTCGATCCGCAGGTCATGGGCACCGGCCCGATCCCGGCTTCGCGCAAGGCGCTGGCGAAAGCCGGCTGGGCGATCGGCGATGTCGAACTGGTCGAAGCCAACGAGGCCTTCGCCGCTCAGGCTTGCGCTGTCAACAAGGACCTCGGCTGGAATCCCGATATCGTCAACGTCAACGGTGGCGCCATTGCCATCGGTCACCCGATCGGCGCATCCGGCGCCCGCGTGCTCAACACGCTGCTCTTCGAACTGAAACGCCGCGGCGCCAAAAAGGGATTGGCGACGCTCTGCATCGGCGGCGGCATGGGTGTCGCCATGTGCGTGGAAGCGATGTGACGGGAGGGCAGTGTCATGGCCTCCGCCGAGTACCGTCTCTGTGACGTATCGCTCGACCGATCGTTCGGTGGCCGGGAGGCGAGAATTGAGCGGGAGCAAGCGCTCGCGGTCATCGACCTCTTGGAATCCAATACATTCATTCCAGTCGGTCACGACGGCGGACCTTATCGCCTCAGGATCGAAGCGGTTGACGGGCGCCTGGCACTGCATGTCGCTGCTGATCATGGCGCCCATGATGTCAGTCATTACCGGTCGCTCACGC